>JBCCRB010000049.1:0-11164 GCA_039208465.1 Pseudomonadota bacterium | reverse complement strand
CTGATCCAGTCACCCTACAGGTTCCCGCCGGGACTCAAGTCTTTGAGGAGGATCATGAAACGCTAATCTGCGACCTGGTAAAGGTTGGCGATCGGCATTTGTTGGCAAAAGGCGGCAATGGCGGCTTTGGCAACGCCCATTTCAAATCGGCGACCAACCAGGCGCCGCGCCACGCTAATCCGGGCCTGGAAGGCCGGGAGCGTTGGATATGGCTTCAGTTAAAACTCATCGCCGATGCCGGTTTGGTTGGCTTACCGAACGCAGGTAAGTCAACATTTCTTGCTTCTGTTACGGCAGCGAAACCCAAAATTGCCGACTATCCTTTCACAACCCTCCATCCCAATCTTGGGGTGGTCCGTATCGATGCCCGCGAATTCGTGCTCGCCGACATTCCCGGTCTGATCGAAGGCGCGCATGAGGGCGTTGGCATCGGTGACCGGTTTTTGGGCCACGTCGAACGTTGCCGCGTGCTTCTGCATTTGGTTTCCGCACAAGAACCTGATGTAGCGCAAGCCTACCGGACCGTTCGGGCAGAAATTGATGCCTATGGCGGCGGCTTGCCGAATAAGGAAGAAATCGTCGCGCTTTCACAAACCGATGTGTTGCCCGCCGAAGAAATCTCCGAAAAGCAGGACGCCTTGGCACAAGAAGCCGGCAAGCCCGTGTTGCTTGTCTCCGCGGCAACGCGGAAAGGCGTCGATGATGTGCTGCGCGCGCTGATGAAGATTGTGGAAGCCGCGCGCCTGCCCAAATCACCACAGAATCAGTCTGGCCCCTGGACACCATAAGACCCGTGAAACTGGAAACCACATACAAACGGATCGTCATCAAGATCGGCTCGGCCTTACTTGTCGACGGCCAGACCGGATTGCGCAATCGCTGGATGCAACGCCTGTGCGAAGACATCAGCGCTTTGCATACGGCCGGGACCGACGTACTGATCGTATCATCGGGGGCCATCGCGACCGGTCGCAAAATCCTGAATTTGTCTGCCGACAGTTTACGGCTGGAAGAAAGCCAGGCCGCAGCGGCAGCAGGACAAATTGTGCTCGCCCACCATTGGAACACGGCGCTAGCGACCCATGACATCACGACCGGTCAGATCCTGCTCACGCTGGAAGACACCGAAACCAGGCGGCGTTTTCTCAATGCGCGCGCAACAATTAACGCGCTTTTGAAATTGAAAGCGGTGCCGGTGATCAACGAAAATGACACGGTGGCAACCAATGAAATCCGCTATGGGGACAATGACCGGCTCGCTGCCCGCGTGGCGACCATGGTCGGCGCCGACTTGTTGATTCTGCTGTCCGATGTTGATGGCCTCTATACGGCGCCGCCCGCCCGCAATCCTGACGCGAAACACTTGCCGATTGTCGATGCGATCACGCCAGAGATTGAAGCCATGGCTGGCCTTGCCGCATCAAATCTCTCGCGCGGCGGCATTCGCACCAAGCTCGATGCCGCCAAAATCGCGACACCTGCCGGCACCACCATGATCATTACCGATGGTCGTATCGACCACCCGCTGGAAGCGCTGCGCGACACCAATACGCGTTATACGCTCTTCAAACCTGCAAAAAACACCGTTTCTGCATGGAAAAGCTGGATTGCGGGACAGTTGGAGCCAAGCGGAAAAATCAAGATTGATGCTGGCGCGGAAACGGCCTTGCGCAATGGCAAATCCCTGCTGCCCGCCGGCATTCGCAAAGTCTCGGGTTCATTTTTGCGCGGTGATACAATTGCCATCTGCGTTGATGGCTCAAACCGTGAGATCGGTCGTGGTCTATCAGCCTATGACGAAGCCGAATTGCAGCGCATCATTGGACGCCGGTCTAGTGAGATCGAGACCATTCTCGGCTATGCGCCACGCGCGGCGGCAATCCACCGCGATGATCTGGTTTTGAATTAACTGCGCCGCGTTCAGCCTAACTTTTATGGTTAACAAATAGTTGCGCATTACGCGCAAGCCGCGTCATGTTAACGATTTGCTCACCATGTTTGCGCGCATCCGTCATAGATTTGAGAAGCAGGTCGGAAAGGCCGTCGGCACGGTACTGTTCAGTGTCTTCGTAGCAGCCTCCCCATCAGCCTTTGCTGGAAGCGTGAACCTGACCTTTACGGGCACGGTTGGCAGCGTGCAAAACGGGATTGGCCTATCCGGTGATCAAACGATCACGACCACGACGCTGAACAATGCTGCCGTCCGTTTTGAGCTCCATAACCCAGGCAAGACCGCTAAAGACTTGACGCTACACACATTCGACGCCGATTTCTGGCCCATCGAAGACATTCGCTTGGCGCAGCGCATCAGGCTCGCACCCGGCCAGCGTCGGTCGATCACCGCGCTTGTTCCGGTCGATCCAGGTGCGAAGCGGCGTTTTCGCATCTGCGCGGCAGATCGGGCGCGGCGCCATTGCGGGAAATTCATCGCCCGGCGCATCCCCTGATGTGTCTCTGATTGCCTTTAACGGGCGCGCATGCGAAATACCCGTCTCAAAGATTGACGGGTTTAACAATGCTGAACCGATCGCAAATGACCGATACTGAACTGGCCGCGACCATGGGCGCGCTGGGTGTGAACGCGCAAGCCGCCGCCGCTCAGCTTGCGACCGCCGGTCCGGACCAGAAAAATCAGGCGCTTTTGGCCATCGCTGACGCCATCATGTCAGCAAGCGATGAGATCATCGCAGCCAACAAGATCGATATGGAACGCGCGAGAGAGACAGGCATCTCTGGTTCATTTCTTGATCGGCTCGAACTCAATCCGAAACGCGTTGAGGCAATGGCCGAAGGCGTACGAGCAATTGCGGCATTAGCCGATCCCGTCGGCGAAGTGATCGCAGCTTGGAAGCAACCAAACGGATTGTCGATCGAACGGGTGCGCACACCGCTGGGCGTCATCGGCGTGATTTATGAGAGCCGGCCAAATGTGACAGCCGACGCGGGCGCGCTGTGCCTAAAGTCGGGCAATGCTGTCATTTTGCGCGGCGGCTCCGATTCGGTAAACTCATCCAACGCGATCCACCAGGCTTTGGTGCGCGGCTTGACCCAAGCCGGCCTGCCCGCAAACGCGATCCAGATCGTGCCCACAACCGATCGGCGCGCGGTCGGTGAAATGCTTGGCGGCCTAAACGGTGCCATCGATGTGATCGTCCCGCGCGGCGGCCGTGGTCTCGTCGAGCGCGTACAGACCGATGCACGCGTTCCCGTTTTTGCCCATCTGGAGGGTTTGTGCCACATCTATGTCGATGCATCGGCCGACCTTGAAAAAACCATCCCGCTGGTCGTCAATTCCAAGATGCGGCGCACCGGTATTTGCGGCGCAGCTGAAACGCTGCTGATCGACCGGTCGGTATTGGGAAGTCATGCCGTTCCGATCTTGGAAGCACTGGCCGAAGCCGGGTGCGATATTCGCGCCGATAGTACGATCCGCAACCTCTACCCTGCCGCAACGACAGCCATTGATGCGGACTGGGCCACCGAATATCTGGCTCCGGTCATTTCCGTCGCTGCCGTCAACGGCGTCAACGGTGCGATCGACCATGTCCGTCATTGGTCATCGAACCATACCGAAGCGATTTTCGCCGAAGATCCCCGGGTCGTTGACACATTTTTCGGGCAGATTGATTCGGCGATCTTGCTGCACAATGCGTCGACACAATTTGCCGATGGCGGTGAATTTGGTATGGGTGCCGAAATCGGCATTGCGACGGGAAAGATGCACGCGCGCGGCCCGGTCGGCGTAGAACAACTCACATCGTTCAAATATCAGGTCCGCGGCAACGGACAGATCCGTCCCGACTGATCAGCGCGACCGGCCAAAAGGATACCCAAATGGCGAAACCTGATTCCACCGCCGGTGTGACGCGCGAATTATTGCGCATGCCGCACGTGGAAGCCGGCATGACCGTTGGCCTTTTTGGCGGCTCCTTCAATCCACCCCATGATGGGCATTTGCTGGTGGCAGAATTGGGCCTGCGCCGTGTCAAGCTGGACCAGATCTGGTGGATGGTCACACCCGGCAACCCGCTCAAGGACACAAGCGCGCTCCCGTCATTGGCACAAAGATGTGCCTGGTCGGCGCAAATCAACGAGGATCCGCGCGTAAAAATCACTGCGTTCGAAGCACGCTACAACACCCGATACACCGCGCAAACGCTGGCCCTCGTCAAAAAACGAAAACCCGCCGTTCGCTTTGTTTGGCTGATGGGCGCCGACAATTTGGCTTCCTTCCACAAATGGCAGGATTGGCAGCGTATCGCATCCACGTTCCCGATTGCGGTAATCGACCGGCCGGGTTCGACCCTGGCCTATTTGTCATCGCAAATGGCAAAAACATTCGGCCATGCACGGATCGACGAGAGCGACGCTGCATTGCTCCCCTACGTAAAGGCCCCTGCCTGGACATTTTTACACGGACCCAGGTCGCCCTTATCGTCGACGCAATTGCGCGCCAAAATGCCAGGCGACACCCGTTAAGTTTTCGTAAACCAACTTGTCTTGAAAATGCAAAACACTCGTGCCTATCTTAGTCAGGTGATTTGATCACAAACGTTTGTTCTTTCACGAAAGGAAACACTTGAGAACAACGCCCCTTGGAAACACTGCATCATCGCAGGTTTCAACATCTGAAACTCACGGCAAAGCCGTCGCGGATCAGGTATTGTCAATCATTGTGTCCAGCCTTGAGCAATCCAAGGCCGAGGACATTGTCGCCCTCGACATCTCTAAAAAATCAGCACTTGCCGACTACATGGTCGTCGCGTCCGGCCGGTCGCATCGACACGTCAATGCGGTAGCGGACCATTTGCTCCGCGCTTTGAAAGATGCCAGCTTGGGTACCTCCCGTGTGGAAGGCCTCAACGCTGCTGACTGGGTGCTGATCGATACAGGCGACGTAATCATCCACGTGTTCCGTCCAGAAGTGCGCGAATTCTACGCTATCGAGAAGGTCTGGGCCGAGGATGACATGACGGAAAACGATACGCTTCACTGACCGGAAGGTTGGTGTTGGTCTCGTAGTGTAATTGGCTGCAGGGAAGCGCTCTATGCAGCTCAAACTGATCTGTGTCGGCAAAATGAAGGCGGGTCCCGAACGAGACCTGCTGGACCGATATGCCGATCGCATTCGCAAATTGGCGCCCCAACTTGGCATGTCATGGTCTGGCATATCCGAAGTACCCGAAAGCCGCGCGCCGGACGGCAAAACCCGCAAAACACAAGAGGCAACCGCCCTTAACGCGCACGTCAAAGCCGACCGTGCGGTGATTATTGTGCTGGACGAAAGAGGCGATTCGCTGGACTCAACGCGTTGGGCGAGCCTTATCGACCGCCACCGCGAAGCTGGCGCAAGCGAGCTAATTGTCATGATCGGTGGCCCTGACGGGTTGGATTCGCAGTTGCGTGGGCGCGCCGACAAATGCATCAGTTTCGGCAATCAGACCATGCCGCATCAGCTTGTAAGGATAATCGCAACCGAACAATTATATCGTGTCCTCACGATTTTGAACGGTCATCCATATCATCGCCAATGATTCAACCTTCCCAATATTGTCACACTTGGGTGTAGAGCTTAGGGCCAGCATGATGTTTCTAGGCGGAAAAAACCCGGTCAAATCCTTATTCGGCGGCGTGCTCCTGATCGCCGCGCATATAGCCGTGACAAACGCTCAGCAAACAGCGCCGACCGGTGAGGCCGCGCAACCGGCTTTCGGCGAGCAAGTTGAACAGATTGAAGACCAAGTCGGCGAAAACCGCGCGCAACTGCGTGAAATTCTGCGCGAGCGCGGCTTGGCCGATGCCCGAATCGTCGAACTTTCAGCCGAAATCGACCAGATCAAGAAAGACCGCGCATCAATCACCGCCGCCCTGATTGCGGCGGCTAAGGCGGAGCAGAAGCTGGCCGGCGAAGTATTGCAGTTGCAGGATCAGATCACGCAGCTCGGCAGCCAAGTCGCTGATATAACGGCGAGCCTTTGGGAGCGCCGCGAACTGTTGGCGGAGGTCTTGGCGGCACTGCAGCGCATGGGCCTTAACCCACCACCGGCCATTCTTGTCCAACCCGAAGACGCCTTGGCTTCTGTGAGGTCATCGATCCTGCTGGCCTCCGTCGTGCCTGAAATGCGCCAACAAGCCAGCATTTTGCAAAGTGACTTGCGCCGGTTGGCGAGCCTGCGTGCGACCGCCGTAGAAGAAAATACCAGGCTGTCTGAGACGCGCGAGGAACAAGCCGCTGAGCAGGCCCGGTTGGAATTGTTGGTCCTGGAAAAGCGTCGGCTGGAGGCAGACCGTCAAAAGACACTGGACGAACGGCGCGCTCGATCAGAGCAATTGGCAGCCCGGGCGGAGACATTGGAAAACCTAATTCAAAATCTGCAAAACGAAGCCGACCAGCTAAAAGAGGAAGCAAAACGCTATCAGCGAGAGCTTAAAGCAAGACTGGAACGCGAAGAAGCTGAACGGCTGGCAGCGCTGCGCCGTGAAGAAGCAGATAGGCAGGCGACCATTGCGGAAAACGAAAGACGGCAACGCGAAGCGCAGGCCGCGCTGGAAAAAGCTCGACAGCGGGCGGCGGATCTAGCGGCCGCGCCGCAGATAATGACGCCGTCGCAACCCTTTTCCACATTGAAAGACAATTTGCCCAAGCCAGTCGTTGGGATCACGATAACGGCCTACGGCGCGGAAGATGGACTGGGTAATCTCGCCCAAGGTGACACGATTGAGACGTTGCCTAACACGATTGTGACCGCGCCTGCGGACGGAACAGTCCTTTATGCAGGGCCTTTTCGTGCTTATGGTAATCTTTTGATCCTTGATGCGGGCGAAAATTACCATATCGTTTTGGCAGGGATGGACCGCATCGACGTCAGCCAAGGCCAATTTGTTGTGGCTGGCGAACCGGTGGGAATCATGGGGTCGGTCCGGTTGGCAAGCGTTTCGGCTGCCGCCGCGACAGGCGACAAACCGACGCTCTATGTTGAGCTTCGGAAGGATAGCAAGCCGGTTGATACTGGCTTATGGTGGTCATCTTGAAGGTGAGATGGCCGTGGAAAGGACAAAACATGTTGCGTAGAGCGTCGATCCTGTTCGCAGGCGTTTTGATGGGAGCTTCGGCGACCATGCTGGTCAGCGGCCCGTCACGCATTTCCGCCGAAGCTGCAGGCAGCGAAACCTATCGCCAATTGGCGATATTCGGCGACATTTTCGAGCGCGTACGCGCCAATTATGTGGAAGAGCCTAACGAGAAAGAGCTCGTGGAAAGCGCCATTAACGGCATGCTGACCTCGCTTGATCCGCATTCCAGCTATTTGAACGCTGAAGATGCCGAAGAGATGCGCACCCAGACGCGCGGTGAGTTTGGCGGTTTGGGCATCGAAGTCACCATGGAAGACGACGTCGTCAAGGTCATCACGCCGATGTTTGGCACACCGGCCGAAGCCGCAGGTGTCTTGGCAGGTGACTTGATCATCGCTATCGACGGTGAAGAGGTACGCGGCCTGACGCTCACCGAAGCCGTTGACCGCATGAAGGGCGCCCCGAACACGCCGATCGATATTACAATCGCGCGCGAAGGTGTGTCCGAACCGATCGAGATCACGATCATTCGTGACATCATCAAGGTTCAGGCAGTGAAGTTCCGTGCCGAAAACGATGTCGGCTATCTCCGCGTTATCTCATTTACCGATCAGACCTTTGATGATCTGCGCACCGGTATTGAGCAGCTTGAAGAAGAAATCGGCGCCGACAATTTGAAGGGCTATGTACTTGATTTGCGCCTGAACCCGGGTGGCCTGCTAGACCAGGCAATCAACGTATCCGATGCATTCCTGGAACGCGGCCTGATTGTCTCCACCCGCGGGCGCGATGATCGTGACACCCGCCGTTTCTCGGCGCGTGGTGGCGACCTTGTTGAAGGCCTGCCGGTTGTTGTTCTGATCAATGGCGGCTCTGCTTCCGCGTCCGAGATCGTCGCGGGGGCGCTGCAGGATCACAAGCGCGCAACCGTCGTAGGCACGCAGTCATTCGGCAAGGGTTCTGTGCAGACAATCCTGCAATTGGCCGATAATGCCGCACTGCGCTTGACCACCGCGCTCTATTACACACCAGGCGGCGTATCGATCCAGGGCAAGGGTATTACGCCTGATATCGTGGTCGAACAGACCCTGCCGGAAGAGCTACTGGGCCGAGATCTGGTACGCGGTGAAAGTGACCTGCGTGGCCATATTGAGGGTGAGGAAGAAGACGAACAAGGTTCGGGTTCCATCGCTTATGTGCCTCAGGAGGCCGAGGAAGATGATCAACTACAATATGCGCTGCGCTTGCTGCGCGGCGAAGAGCAGCACGCCTCCTTCCCGCCGGATCCGGCAAAAGCATTGCGCAACTGAGATCGGTTGCACGATCGCTGAACAGCAATAAACTGAATGGCCACTGGAAACAGTGGCCATTTTGATTCGCAACGCTGAAACGCAGTCTGCCCATGACACTTGACCTGGACGCCCCGCTACGATCCGGCCCGCCGCCTAAAGCGGCTTCCGATGGATGGTTGCTCAAAGCAAGCGCGGGCATTTTGGTGTTGGGCGTGCTAGCGGCAGCCAACATTTTTGTCCTGCAAATCGCAGATCCGAAACCGGAAACGCTCGTTTTGCGCCAGACACCGCCACCGCAAAATGACGCGATACAAACAACCGTACAGAGCGATCAAACAGCATCTCGCGTGGAAAATGGCGTCAAGATTGTCTACGGCACGTCGGAAAATAGCGAGCCGGCACCTGATCCGGCGATCACAGGCGCGACCCAAATCGCAACGCCGGCACCGGCGCCACCGCAACCGCGTCCGGACGGTGCAACCGAGGCATTCCTGTCTCCCGGGGGCGCCAAGGTGATCACCCTAGCACCGGCGAACTCGTCGCAAATCGGCCAGCCACTAGAGGTGGCGCACCTGCCAGAGGACACTGCGTTAGAAGAATTGGGCAATGGCCTCTTATTGCCGCGCGTTACGCCCGAAGGCCGACGCCCGATGGACATTTATGCAAGGCCTTGGTCAGGCGGCAATGGCAAGCGGATTGCTATCATGATTGGCGGGATTGGTCTGTCACAGACAACCAGCCAGCAGGCGATCGACCGGCTACCACCGGAAATCACGCTCGGCGTCTCACCGTCCGGCAACAGCCTCAACCGGTGGATGCGGGCGGCGCGGAAAAAAGGCCATGAGCTGATTGTTCAGGTGCCGATGGAGCCGTTCAATTTTCCCGATGTGAACCCAGGGCCCGAAACGTTGCGTCTGTCTTCATCAGGCCAGACAAATGTCGAACGTCTGCAAACCAGCATGGCCGCCATCACCAACTATACCGGTGTGTCGAACTATTTAGGCGCCCGCTTTCTCGCAAATGAACAGGCGATAACACCGATCTTCCGCGAAGTCGGTCAGAGGGGACTTCTGTTTTTCAATGACGGGTCGGCAAAGACACCAGGCTTGCAGGCCAGCGCATCGGCAATGGGTATTCCCTATGTTGAAGCCGATCTGGTCATCGACGCATCACGCACACCGGCCGAGATTAATGCGCGCTTGCGCGCGCTGGAGGATCTGGCAAGCGCCCGTGGCCAAGCGATCGGCACCGGCGCGGCGCTCGACTTAACCATCGAGACGGTTGCTGCCTGGGCCAATGATGCAAAAAAGCGTGGCTTTGAAATCGTCGGCGTCTCGGCGCTGGCAGATTAAGGAGTAGCCTTATCCATGTCGAAAAAGACCGATTTGCCGTACCGGCCCTGCGTTGGCATTATGGTGCTCAATAAGCAGGGGAAGGTCTGGTCAGGTCGTCGCATGGAGGAAGGCAATACCGAATATTCTGGTGATCCGATGCTTTGGCAGATGCCGCAGGGCGGCATCGACAAGGGCGAAGAACCCCTGCCTGCCGCGTTTCGTGAACTCTACGAAGAAACCGGTATGACCAGCGTATCCCTGATTGAGCCGGCACCACGCACTGTACGCTACGATCTGCCAGACCACATGATTGGTATCGGCCTGAAAGGCAAATATCGCGGCCAGGAGCAATATTGGTTCGCCATGCGCTTTGAGGGCAATGAAGGTGAGATTCAGATTAACCCGCCACCGGCCGGTCATGATCCCGAATTTGACGCTTGGGCCTGGAAAGACATGCATGTCCTGCCCGACGAGATTGTTGCCTTCAAGCGAGACGTTTACCGCGAAGTCGTCTCCATGTTTCAGCATCTGGCGGACACCGCGCCATGATCGTCGACCGCACTGAATTTCGCCCGAGCGCGGCGCGCGATCACCACGCGTTGCGGCAGTTGCATAGCCGTGTTTTTGACCGGGAATCCGAAGGAAACCTGGCGATCGCGTTGCTGGAAGATGCCAGCATAGCCACGCTCGATCTATTAGCGCAGCTTGATGGTATGATCCTTGGCCACGTCCTTTTAAGCGAGGCCGCCGATGGTCCTGACAATGCCTTGGTGCTGGGGCCTTTGGCGGTCGATCCAGCCTGGCGTGACTTCCAGGTAGGCACACAATTGGTGCGTCGTGCCTTGGCAGATTCGCGGATCGCAGGGTGGAAATCGGTTTTTGTCCTGGGCGAGCCCGACTATTACGGCCGTTTCGGCTTTAAACGCTCTTTGGCCGAAAACGTCGCCTGCGCCTACAATACCGGCTCAGCTTTCCAGGCATTGGAGCTTTTGTCAGGCAGCCTCGGCAATTATGCCGGACAGCTCAACTATCCGGCACCATTTCACGCAGTGGACTGATGAAAAGCGCGGTCACGCCATTTAGCGATGTTAGTGACCGAGCGCCGTTTTGACTTCTTGCAGACGGGCGAGACGGAATTCAGCGGCCTGTTTCGTCTCTTCATTCTGCGCATCGGCAACATCTTCCTCAGCATCCTTGATCTGCTGATCGAGATAGGATTCGTCAACATCCTTGATGTTCGTTGCCTCTTCCGCAAGCAGCGTGAAACCACTCGGCGAAATATCGGCAAAGCCGCCGCGCACGAAGATCTGCTCATTGCCGCCAGACGGGGTCGTGGTCTCTACAATACCGGGCGACAACGTCGTCATCATGGGCGCGTGATTGGCCATCACCGTGAGATAGCCGCCAGAACCCGGCACAATGACCTGCGTGACCTCCCCGGACAGCAGCAGGCGTTCCGGAGAG
>JBCCRB010000048.1:0-11171 GCA_039208465.1 Pseudomonadota bacterium | reverse complement strand
TCGAGCATGGCGGCAAACAGGCCGCTTCGATTGGGACGACTGGGATCGTTTCGGAGCCGTTGACACTGGATGGTTCTTTGACCACGCCCGATCCGGTGCAGTTGCATGCCTTTTTAAAGCTACTTGCCGAAAAGGGGGTCACCCACACGGCGATGGAAGCATCGAGCCACGGGCTGGACCAGCGGCGGCTTGACGGCGTCAATTTGGCGGCGGCTGCTTTCACCAATCTCGGCCGTGATCACATGGATTATCACGCCACGGTTGAAGAGTATTTTGGCTGCAAGATGCGCCTGTTCGACGCGCTGCTCGAGGCGGGCAAGCCAGCGGTCATTTATGCCGATGATGAATGGTCCGAACCGGCCATCGATGCGGCGCAAAACGCAGGCCTTGATGTGCGCACAGTCGGCCGCAAGGGCGATTTCATTGCGCTTAAAAGGGTGGAGCATGAGCGCCATCGCCAGGTGGCTGAACTGGCGCATGCGGGCCGGGTGTGGCGCGTTGAATTGCCACTTGCCGGCGATTTTCAGATCGCCAATGCGCTCGTGGCGGCCGGGTTAGCCATTGCGGTCGGGATCGAGCCACAAGTGGCCTTTGTGTCGTTGGAGAAGCTGAAGGGCGCGCCCGGGCGGCTTGAACTGATCGGCAGCACGCCCAATGGCGCGCTTGTTTATGTCGATTATGCACACAAGCCCGACGCGCTGGAGCAGGTTTTGTCGTCTGTGCGACCTTTTACGACCGGCAAGGTTGCGGTGGTTGTTGGTGCGGGCGGGGATCGTGATCCGGGCAAAAGGCCGATCATGGGCGAGGTTGCCGGGCGGCTGGCGGACCGTGTCTATGTGACCGATGATAATCCGCGCTCTGAAGACCCGGCGGCCATTCGCACGGCGATTATGGAAGCTGTGCCTTCGGCGGTGGAAATCGGCGACCGGCGTGATGCAATTCGCGCGGCGGTCAGTGCGCTCGAAACCGGTGACACGCTGGTGATCGCCGGCAAGGGTCATGAAACCGGTCAGACCGTCGGCGAGGAAACACGAGAATTCTCCGACCACAAGGAAGCAAGGGCCGCGATTGCTGCGGTGCCTGCGACACCTGCGGGCCGGCCGCCCTTGTGGATCGGTCAGGACATGATTGATGCGATGGGTGCGCGCAACACCAACGGGGTGGTTGGCGCGGTGGACGGTATTTCCATCGACACACGCACATTGAGACCCGGCGATGTGTTTTTTGCCATTGCCGGTGAAAAATTCGACGGGCACAGCTTTGCGTCAAAAGCGATTGCGGCCGGTTGTTCGGCAATGGTGGTTGCCGAAAACAAACTATCGGCAATGGGCCATGTCACCAAACCATTGATGGTGGTGCCCAATGTGTTGGATGCGATGGAGCGGCTGGCCGTTGCAGCGCGGGCGCGCACCAAGGCCAAAATTTTGGCGGTCACTGGTTCGGCCGGCAAGACCACGACCAAGGAAGCGCTGCTGCATGTGTTGGGCGCGCAAAGCGAAAAAGTGCACGCGTCTGTCAAGTCGTTCAACAACCATTGGGGCGTACCTTTATCGCTGGCGCGGATGCCGGAAGACAGTGAATATGCGATTTTCGAGATTGGCATGAACCATGCCGGTGAGATTACGCCGCTCGTTAAAATGGTGCGGCCGCATGTGTCGATGGTGACGCTCATCGCGGCGGCGCATTTGGGTAATTTCAGGGATTTGAATGAGATCGCACACGCCAAAGCCGAGATTTTTCGCGGGGTGGTGCGCGGCGGGACGGCGCTGATCAATCGTGATGATCGCCGGTTCAAGCTGTTGAGCCAGTCGGCCGGGGAAGCGGGCGTGCACCGCGTGGCCGGTTATGGCAAGATCAAGAAATCCGATGTTGTGCTTTTGGATGTGGATTTGAAGGCAAACGGATCGACCGCTCGTGCCAATGTGTTTGGCGAAAAGGTAGAGTTTACCGTCCCGATCCCCGGGCGTCATGTTGTGCAGAACATGCTCGGCGTGCTGGGTGGGGTGCAGTTGCTGGGCGGTGATGTTGCTGCGGCGGCCGAGGCGCTGGCGACGCTGCCTGCAGTGGATGGGCGCGGCAAGGTCTACAAGTTCCGCGCCAAGGCCGGCCCTTTTACGGTCATTGATGAAAGCTACAATGCCAATCCGGCCTCGGTGGCTGCGACGCTGCAGGTGTTGCATTCGATGAAGCCGAAGGGGCGTGGACGGCGCATTGCGATCCTCGGTGACATGCTTGAGCTGGGTGAGCATGCGCGCAAATTGCATGCCGGGCTTTTGGATGATGTGCGCGCCGCCGACCTAGACCGGCTTTTGCTTGGCGGGCCGGAGATGAAGGCACTGGCAGAAGCGATCGGGGATGAAGGGCCGTCGGTGATGCATTATGAACAGACCGATGATGTCATTGCTGCAGCGCTGAAATTGGTACGCGCCGGTGACGTTGTGCTGGTCAAATCCTCGAATGGGACGGGTTTTTCAAGATTGATCAAAGCGTTTGAGGAAAACGGCGCGGATTGATCTGAGCGATATGCGAGCTGCCGGTTTGCGGGGCAGCAGGGAGTTATTTGATGCTATTTTGGCTGACGGAATTTTCGGATCAATTCCAGTTTTTCAATGTGTTCCGTTACATCACTTTCCGAACCGGTGCGGCGCTGATCACGTCGGCTTTCATCGTGTTCCTGTTCGGTCCGCGCATCATCAACGCGTTGAAGGTTCGCCAGGGTAAGGGGCAACCGATCCGGGCCGACGGGCCGCAAACTCATTTCAAGAAGGCGGGAACGCCGACCATGGGTGGCTTGATGATCCTGTGCGGTATCATCGGGTCCGTGCTGTTATGGGGCAATCTGGCCAACCCCTACGTCTGGGTCGTGATCATGGTGACGATTGGCTTCGGCGTGATCGGCTTTTACGATGATTATCTGAAGGTCACCAAACAGAGCGACAAGGGCTTTTCCGGGCGCGCGCGGCTTGGCCTCGAATTCCTGATCGCGGGGACAGCGGCCTATGTCATCATGCAGGTGGGCAATCAGCCCTTTTCCTCCTCGCTGGCATTTCCGTTCTTCAAGGATTTCCTGATCAATCTGGGTATCTTCTTCATCCCGTTTGCGGCCTTTGTGGTCGTCGGGGCTGGTAATGCGGTCAATCTGACCGACGGTTTGGACGGTCTGGCAATCGTGCCGATCATGATCGCGGCGGCCTCATTTGGTGTGATCGCCTATCTGTCGGGCAACGCGATTTTTGCCGATTATCTTCAGATTCACTTCGTGCCGGGCACCGGCGAATTGTCGATCGTGCTGGGCGCGGTAATCGGCGCCGGGTTGGGTTTTTTGTGGTTCAATGCGCCACCTGCCGCCATCTTCATGGGCGATACCGGTTCATTGGCGCTTGGCGGGCTGATCGGCACGGTGGCCGTGGCGACCAAGCACGAATTGGTCATGGCGGTCATCGGCGGCCTGTTTGTGATGGAAGCCTTGTCGGTCATCATCCAAGTTGCCTATTTTAAAATGACCGGCAAGCGCGTGTTCCTGATGGCGCCGATCCACCATCACTTTGAAAAGCTTGGCTGGACCGAAAGCCAGGTCGTGATCCGGTTTTGGATCATCGCGGTGATCCTGGCGTTGGTCGGCCTTTCAACCTTGAAGCTTCGGTAGGCAGATGATCCGCGTCACCCACATGGCAGGTCGTAAGGTGGCCGTCTTCGGGCTTGGCGGCTCGGGTCTGTCGACGGCGCACGCGCTCGCCCAGGGTGGTGCCGACATTGTGGCTTTTGACGATAATCCGCAGCGGGTCGCCGAGGCCGGCGCGGCTGGTATTGCGACAGACGATTTGCGGGACATCGCGTGGGACACGCTGGATGCGCTGGTTTTGTCGCCCGGGGTGCCGCTGAGCCATCCAAAACCCCATTGGACGGTGGACCTTGCTAACAAGGCCGGCGTGCCGATCATCGGTGATGTTGAGCTGTTTTGCCGTGAGCTTGCCCACCGCGATGTGCACGCGTGGCTCGTGGCGATTACCGGCACCAATGGCAAGTCGACGACGACAGCGCTGATTGCCCATATGCTGCGTGCCGGTGGCTGTGATGTGGCTGTTGGTGGCAATATCGGCACGCCGGTTCTGGAGTTGGATGAACCAGTCGATGGCCGCATCTTCGTGGTGGAATGTTCCTCCTATCAGATCGATTTGGCACCAAGCCTGGCGCCTGACGTTGGCGTGCTCTTGAACATAACGCCGGACCATCTTGATCGGCATGGCACGATGGAGAATTACGCATCGATCAAGGAGCGGCTGGTCGCGCGTGCGACCCATAGCGTGATTGGCGTCGATGATGATTGGTGCCGGGCGATTGCCGATCGGCGGCAGGAGCCGACCGACCGGATCAGCGTCCATGCTGATCATGGCCGGTTGGATTTGTCCGCTGCGCCATCCTTGCGCGGTGCGCATAATCTGCAAAACGCCCTAGTCGCCCGCGCCGTGTGCCGTCATCTTGGATTGAACGACAATCAAATCGCGGCCGGTCTGGCTTCCTTTGGCGGCCTTGCGCATCGCATGCAAATTGTGGCGGACCGCGATGGTGTCCTGTTCGTCAATGATTCAAAGGCGACAAATGCGGATGCGGCGGAAAAGTCTTTGTCTAGTTTCGACAATATTCGATGGATAGCCGGAGGGTTGGCAAAGACCGGTGGCATTGAGCCGTTGCGGTCGCATTTTGGCCGAGTGCGCAAAGCCTATCTGATTGGCGAGGCGGCGGCCGAATTTGCGGTGACGCTGGGCCATGATGTCGCCTTTGAGATTTCTGAGACACTCCCGAACGCCGTTGACCATGCGTTTGATGATGCTGAAAGCGGCGATGTTGTGCTGCTGGCGCCGGCGGCGGCGAGTTTCGACCAGTTTGCGAATTTTGAAGTGCGTGGTGAAGCGTTCGTTAAAGCTATTGAGACAATTATGGCGCGAGACAAACCGCGCGGGGAGCCAAAGCATGTATCGTCGAAGTGATCGGGGCCTATTGGCGGACTGGTGGTGGACCGTCGACCGCTGGTTCCTGCTGGCGTTTGGGCTGCTGATGGGTTTCGGCATGATGCTCTCCTTTGCGGCGAGCCCGAATGTTGCCGAACGCATTGGCCTCGACACATTTCACTTTGTCGAACGTCATGCATTTTTCCTGCTTCCAGCAATCGCCGTGATGCTCGTACTTTCCTTTCTTGACGACCGACAGACCCGCCGGGTCGCGCTGGCGATCCTGTGTGCATCGCTGGTGCTGCTCATGGTGACGCTGTTTTTCGGGGTCGAGGTGAAAGGGTCAAAACGCTGGGTGCGCATTGCCGGCATTTCGGTTCAACCGTCGGAATTTCTCAAACCGTCCTTTGTGATTTTGTGTGCGTGGCTGTTTGCTGAGCATGCTAAGCGGCCCGATATTCCCGGCAATCTGTTTGCGGGTATCCTGTTTGCGATTGCCGGCTCGTTGCTGGTTGCCCAGCCAGATCTGGGTCAGACCGTGCTTTTGGCCGGCACATGGGGCGCGATGTTTTTCCTGGCTGGGATGAACTGGCTTTGGATCGGTGTTTTGGGTGGCGTTGGGGCCATAGGCCTTGTCGGCGCTTATTTGACAATGCCGCACGTGGCCGGGCGGATAGACCGGTTTATCAGCGGGCAGGGCGATACGTTCCAGGTCGATACCGGGCGTGAGGCGATCGTGCGTGGCGGTTGGTTCGGTCAAGGGCCAGGTGAAGGCACGGTCAAACGGATTTTGCCGGACAGCCACACCGATTTTGTGTTTGCGGTGCTTGGCGAGGAGTATGGGATCGTCGCCTGCATGATCCTTGTCGCCGTGTTTGGCTTTATCGTCCTGCGCGGCCTGATGAAGGGCGCTGGCGAAAAAGATCAATTTCGCCGCCTTGCAGTGTGTGGTTTGGCGGTCATGATTGGGTTGCAGTCGATGATCAACATTATGGTCAATCTCAATTTGCTGCCCGCCAAGGGGATGACATTGCCGTTCGTGTCCTATGGCGGTTCGTCGATGATTGCGGTCGCAATTTCAGCTGGTTTCCTCCTATCGCTGACAAGGCGCCGCGCCGAACAGCGTTCACGGCATACCCGTTTCGATATGCCGGGCAAACGCGTTCCCTTGCCAGCGGAGTAAACTCATGGCCGAGAAAGGCACCATCGCGGTTAGTGCTGGCGGCACCGGCGGTCATCTGTTTCCCGCCGAGGCGCTGGCGCATGAATTGATCGCGCGCGGATGGGATGTCCAATTGCTGACCGATGCGCGGGCAAAGCAATATGCCGACCGGTTTCCCGGCTCGAAGATGCATGTGGTGGCATCGGCGTCACCGTCAGGAAAGAACCCATTGAAGCTGGTGTCGGCAGGTCTAACGATCTGGAAAGGCCTGCGGCAGGCGCGCGCTTTGCTGCAATCCATGTCGCCGCGCGTGGTTGTCGGGTTTGGCGGCTATCCAACCATACCGCCCCTGATTGCGGCCTCAGGCATGTGCCCGACGATCATCCATGAGCAGAACGCTGTCATGGGCCGAGCCAACAAGATGCTGGCGCTGCGGGTCTCGGCAATTGCCGGCGGTTTTTTGCCTGCTTCCGGCGATATGGCGGATAAGATCATTCAGACCGGCAATCCGGTGCGGCCTGCGGTGCTGGAAGCAGCCCAGAAAGCTTACAAGAAGCCAAATGCGCGCGGCCGATTGAAGCTCGTTGTCTTTGGCGGTAGCCAGGGCGCGCGGTTCTTCTCAAACAGTGTGCCGCCGGCCTTGGCCGCGTTGCCGGAGCCGTTGCGCAAGCGGCTTGATGTTACCCAGCAAGCGCGCCCGGAAGATATGGACGCGGCAAAAGCGGCCTATGAGGCGATTTGCGTTCAAGCCGACGTTTCGCCCTTTTTTGCTGATTTACCAGCACGTATCGCCGATGCGCATCTGGTCATCGCGCGGTCGGGCGCCTCTACCGTGACGGAAATTGGCGCGATTGGACGGCCCGCGATTTTCGTGCCTTATCCGCATGCGTTGGATCACGATCAGGCAGCCAATGCCGAACAGATGGCGGCAGCAGGCGGGGGGCTTGTGCGGCGTGAGGAGACACTTGATGTCGAAGCGATGGCCGGGCTGATCGGCGATCTTTTGGGTGATCCGGACCGGCTGGCGACGATGGCGAAGGCCGCGCATGCGGCTGGCAAACGCAACGCGGCCAGCTTGCTTGCTGATCTTGCAGAGGCTATTGCCGATGGCAAATCCGTCGGCTCATTCAAGGCCGCGCAAGGATAAGTCGAAGATCGGAACCCAATTATGAAGATGCCGCAATCGATAGGCTTGGTGCACTTTGTCGGCATCGGCGGTATCGGCATGTCCGGCATTGCCGAAGTGCTGCATAATCTGGGCTACAAGGTGCAAGGATCCGATCAGGCGGACGGGCAAAATGTGCAGCGTTTACGCGATAAGGGCGTGAACGTCTTTGTCGGCCATGCGCCTGAAAATCTTGGCGATGCGGAAGTTGTCGTTGTCTCTACAGCGATTAAAAAGGACAATCCAGAACTGGTGGCGGCGCGTGAGCGGTTGCTTCCGGTTGTACGTCGGGCGGAGATGCTGGCCGAGGTGATGCGGTTTCGCAATTGCATCGCGATTGGCGGCACGCATGGCAAAACCACGACGACTTCGATGGTCGCGAGCCTTCTGGAAGCTGGCGATATGGATCCGACCGTCATCAATGGCGGGATCATCAATGCCTATGGCACCAATGCGCGCATGGGCGAGGGCGACTGGATGGTCGTCGAAGCCGATGAAAGCGACGGCACGTTCCTGAAGCTGCCGGCCGATATCGCCGTCATTACCAATATCGATCCTGAACATCTGGACCACTACGGATCGTTTGATGCGGTGCGCGATGCGTTTCGTCAGTTTGTTGAGAATGTGCCATTTTATGGGTTTGGCGTGGCGTGCATCGACCATCCGGAAGTGCAGGCGCTGGTCAGCCGCATTACCGACCGGCGCTTGATCACCTATGGCACCAACCCGCAGGCCGATGTGCGTTTTACGCCGAAGGGAATGGACGGGCCGACCTCGCTGTTTGATGTGGAGATCCGTGACCGCAAGACCGGTGCGGTGATCAAGCTTGACGGGTTGGCGTTGCCGATGCCCGGCGCGCACAATGTTTCCAACGCAACCGCTGCAATCGCCGTTGCGCATGAACTGGGCTTGACCCCTGCGCAGATCAAGGCAGGCCTGATGGCGTTCAGCGGGGTCAAGCGCCGCTTCACCCATACGGGTGACTGGAATGGCGTGCGGATTTTCGATGATTATGGCCATCATCCGGTTGAGATCAAAGCCGTGTTACAGGCCGCGCGTGAAGCGGCCGGGGACGCCAAAGTCTTTGCGGTGATGCAGCCGCACCGGTTCTCACGGTTGAACGATCTGTTTGATGATTTTGCGGCCTGCTTCAATGAGGCAGATACGGCGCTGATCGCACCGGTCTATCCGGCAGGTGAAGCGCCGATTGACGGTGTGCATGCCGATGAATTGGTCAGCCGGATGCGTGCTGGCGGGCATCGTGATGCACGGGTTATTGCGGGCCCTGACGATGTGCCCAACATTATCCGCGCGGAAGCAGGCGATGGGGATTATGTGATTTACCTCGGCGCCGGCAACATCACACAATGGGCCTATGCCTTGCCCGCTGAATTGTCGGAGCAGACCTGATGGCGCGTGTTGACGGGGATGCGCTGTTGGAAGCGATCCGGCCCACTTTGCCTGATTTAAGAGGCCGTTTGACGCCCAATGCGCCGATGAGTGCTGTGACCTGGTTTCGCACCGGCGGGCCGGCCGAGGTGCTTTTCCAGCCCGCCGATGAAGATGATCTGGCCGGCTTTTTGGCAGCCTTGCCTTCCGATGTGCCGGTCACCGTTATCGGCGTCGGGTCCAATCTGATGGTACGCGACGGCGGTGTGCCGGGCGTGGTCATACGTCTTTCAGCCCGCGGCTTTGGCGGGATTGAGCAAAGCGGCGAAAAGCAATTACCAGTTGGTGCGGCCGTGCCTGACAAAATGCTGGCGGCACGGGCGCGCGATGCCGGTATTGGCGGTTTTCATTTTTACCATGGAATCCCCGGCGCGGTTGGCGGGGCGCTGCGCATGAACGCCGGAGCCAATGGCACAGAAACCCGAGAGCGCATGGTCAGCCTGACGGCGATTGACCGGCAGGGGCGCAAACACGAGTTGAGCAATGAGGATATGGGCTATGCATACCGCTATTCTGCGGCGCCCGCTGATCTGATTTTCACGAGCGCCGTGTTTGAAGGCTATCGCGAGGAACCTGCAATCGTTCAAAAGCAGATGGATGAGGTGCAGCATCACCGCGAGACCGTTCAGCCGATCAAGGAGAAAACCGGCGGCTCGACCTTCAAGAACCCCGAGGGCACGTCGGCTTGGAAGGTCATTGAAAAGGCCGGATGCCGAGGGCTGCAAATAGGCGGGGCGCAAATGTCGCCTATGCATTGCAATTTCATGATCAATACCGGATCCGCGACCAGCCATGAACTGGAATTGCTTGGCGAAACGGTGCGTGAGCGGGTGATGGAAACCGTCGGCATCGCGCTTACGTGGGAAATCAAGCGGATCGGTGTGTTTGCCGAAAATGAAGAGCCGGTGCAGCCGATGAACGGTCGGATGCTTTAATTCCGACCCGCGACTTCGTTTTCTGAAATCGACAAATCCATTGCGGCAGCCTCATCTGACACCGTTCGGAGGCGCGCTGCATGAATTATCAATCTGATCTGCCATCGTCCAACAGGAAGATCGATCCGGCGCGGCGCCGCGCGCAACAGCTTTTCAAGCCTGACGGGACGCCTGTTGATCCGGATCGTGTGGAGATCGGGCCGACCGATGTTGCCTTTGCTGAATGGGCAGCAGCGGGCCTTACCGCGCCCGATGTGCCTCGTATGCGCGCCTATCGCCATGCGCGCTTGGTTGCTGAAATCAACCAACGCAATCTGGCCGGTGTCTTGCTCTATGATCCTCTGAACATCCGCTATGCGAGCGATTCATCGAACATGCATGTATGGATTTTGCACAATCCGGCGCGCGCTTGTTTTGTCGGGGCCGACGGGCACATGATCGTGTGGGATTACAACAATTGCGAGTTTCTGAACGCGCATTTGCCACTCGTCAAAGAGGTCCGGCATTGCAAGGCGCTGTTCTATTTTTCCGCCGGTGATGCACAGTGGGACAAGGCGCGCGAGTTTGCCGACGAGATTGAAGCGGTGGTCCATGCACATGGCAATGGTGCCAAGACGCTGGCCGTCGACAAGATGGAATTGCACGGCGCCGCCGCGCTTGATGCGGCCGGGTTGACGGTGAGGTCGGGCCAGGAAGTGATGGAGCATGTCCGGCTGATTAAAGGGCCCGATGAGATCAACGCCATGCGATGTGCGATGGTGACGTGCGAAATCGCGATGGCGACAATGGAATCGGCGGCGGTCCCAGGCATCGCCGAAACCGAACTCTGGGCCATTTTGCACAAGGAAAACATCGCACGTGGCGGTGAATGGATTGAAACGCGGATCTTGACGTCAGGACCGCGCACCAATCCGTGGTTCCAGGAAGCGGGGCCACGCAAGCTGCAAGATGGCGATCTGCTGGCCTATGACACGGATCTGATCGGCCCCTATGGCATGTGTGCCGATTTGAGCCGCACCATCCATGTGGGCGACAGCGCGCCGACGGCGGAGCAGCGCGAGGTTTTTCAGGTCGCCTATGATCACATCATGACCAATATGGCGCTTTTGAAGCCAGGGATCCTGTTTTCCGAGCTGACGCATTTGGCCAAGCCGCTGCCGGAAGCCTACCGCGCACAACGCTATTCGTGCTGTTTTCATGGTGTGGGCTTGTGCGATGAGTTTCCATGCGTGACCTATCCGCAAGATTTCCGCGAGGGCGCGATGGACTACCCGCTAGAGCCGGGCATGATGCTTTGTGTGGAATGTTATGCCGGCAAGGTCGGCGGGCGCGATGGCGTGAAGCTGGAAGACCAGGTGTTGATCACCGAAGACGGGTTTGAGAACCTGACCCGGCACCCTTTTGATCCCAAACTCATGCATTGATGATCGGTCTGCGCATTGCCTTTTGCGTCGCACAAGGACATGCTGCGTTGCAGCATTTGCAAGTAAGGGGTTTTGCCATGACCGACT
>JBCCRB010000047.1:0-11177 GCA_039208465.1 Pseudomonadota bacterium | reverse complement strand
GTCTGAAGAAGCGCCTTGGAGCAACGACTGATGGCCTTTCGCTTACCCAATCATCGTGAAGTCGCACCAAAGCGAAAGCCTCAGAAGGCGCCGGCCTATTTGGCCTGGGTTCGTGGACTACCGTGCATCATATCGCAGCGCATTCCGGTTGATCCGGCGCACGTCAACACGGCGGCGCCAGAGTACGGCCATGACGGACGTGGGAAGAGTCAGCGAGCCCATGACAGCTTTGCCCTCCCGCTTCACCGCTCGTTGCACGACATGCAGCACCGCGGCTCAGAAATGGCTTTCTGGCAGGCCCACTATGTCGACCCTCACCTCGCTGGCTTGGTCCTCTACGGGATCTACTGCCGGCACAAAGACAATCACGAAGCAACCGTCCGGGCGATCGAATGGATCCGATCAGGTGCACAGTTCAATCAAGGAAAAAATAATGGGTGAAATCGCAGATATGATGCTCGACGGAACGCTGTGCTCTGAAACGGGCGTGTACCTTGGGCCAGGCCCCGGCTATCCCAGAACAGCAAAAAGCTTTGCGCGTGATCCAATGGCTTATGCCTATGAGGATGAAGGCAGCAGTCCACGCAAGCCGAAGGGGCGCATGGGCAAGGCAACGAAGCGAAGGTTTCTCGATATCTATCGCGCTCACTGTCAGGGCAAAAAGCGATTTGATTTGGTTCCTACTGGTAGCTTCTATTCACTTAGAAACCGCCAGCTCATTCACAAAGTTGCCGAGATCGGATCGCGTGAACGGTACGAACTGACAGATCTTGGCTTACGAACTGCAAAACGAATGTTCTCGGTTGGCGGAGACGGCCAATGAGCAAGCAGACAGAGGACAGCACGTTCGCACCGATCGGTTCGCCTGGGTCGGATTGGTGGCCTTACGGGAAGCGCGTCCGCAAAATCACGGGATCATCATGGCAAGGCTATGTCGTCGGTTATTACACAACGTCGCTGACTGGTGAGGGATATTGCGTGGAGAGCGAACGCGAACCTGGCAGTGTTCAAATCTATCCGCGTCACGCTTTGGAGCCTGTCGATGACCAGTAAGCAGACAGGGAGCAAAGCGCCAATTGGTGACGGTTATTGGGATCGGCGTGAGGGTCAATCTTCATGGTGGTTGCGGCGCGAAGGCGAAAGCATTGAGCAGCAAAACAAGCGCTGGAACCATGCGATTTTTATGGGCTTTGATCCCGACGACCCCGACGCGGTTTTAGATTAGGGAGCGCCCACAATGAAGGATGAGAAGCTAAAGCCGTGCCCCTTTTGCCTGAGCGAAGAAGTTGAAATTGAGCGGATAAGTGACCGGTCTTGTGTCGTGCAGTGCGTCAAATGCGGCGGCTCAACGGCAGATTTTCGATACAAAGAGGAAGCCATCACCGCATGGAACATGCGCGCAGATGATGGGGCGGCGTCAAATGTTGATTGGGCTATTAAGTGGCTTGAGACCGCCGCAGATTATTTTGAGATACGGCCAACGGACGGCGAAGATATGGCACATTGGGCTAACGTCTACAATGCCGAAAATGCCCGTAAAATTGCGACGCTATTAAGCACCCGCGCAGATGGGTGGCAACCAATAGAGAGCACAAACCCTCCAAAGGACGGGACGCGGGTGCTTGTGTACGTGCCGCCTTATGGCGCGATGACGGCTCATAATGATTTTTGGCTTTTTGGCGGATCAAAAAAGGACGTTTGGCATTGCCATGCTTGCTTGAACAAAGAAGCGCAGCCGACGCATTGGAGGCCGCTAGACGCCCCACCGACACCAATACAGGAGAGCGATGATGGCTCAGCGATTAAGGCTACCCGTTCTTAGGACGCCAGGCGGCGAAGTGAGAACCTTGGAACAATGGATGCAGTTTGCGCGTCGCGATGACTGCCTAGACCGGATGGTGCCAAGCGACCTTCGCGTCATCTTGGCAAATCTGGCCAGCGACGCCCCGCGCGACACCAATACAGGATGAACAGTGAGCCGACCGGCGACAGACACAAAACAGTCTCGCGTTCGTTACAGTGACGCCACGTTCCGCAAGGTCCTGCAGGCCATGCGTGAGGAAGGCGTGCCTGTTGGCAACGTGTGGATACGCGGTGGAGAAGTGCAAATCGAATCCGCGCCCGTTGAGACAAAACCAGACATCCCAGAAGGTGAGCCCGAACCATGGGATTGATGGAAATGCACGTCAGCTATCGCGGGCTTGTCGAGGAAAAGGAAAAGTCCGGGGCAACGAGATGGCGTGTCAGAGTTGAGGGCAACCCCAGAAAACGCATCACGCTTACGGTTGCACCAGGCCACCCGAAGTTCAGCGAACACTATCTCGCAGCACGCGCCGGCATCAAGTTAGAACGGCCGGACGACGTAGCCCCAGAGGAAGCCCACACACGCGGTTCTCTGGGCTGGCTGGTCTCAAAGTACCTCACAGACTACGAACGCCGTGTGGGCGCAAATCTGGCAAGCGCAAAGACACTGAAGAAGAAGCGGAACCTATTGGACCGGCTGACACCACATGCGTCAAAGGCTGCGCAGATCCCAGAGAAGCATTTGCAGGAGATGCACGACGCCATGATTGAGACGCCATCTCAGGCGCAGGCGTTCATCGAAGCTATCCGCGGAATGTATGCCTGGGCGATCAAGCGAGGCCACATCAAGCGCAATACAGCGATCGGCATTGAGACAGTCTATGTGAAGGGCGGCGGCGCAAAGCCCTGGGAAGTTCAGGACGTCAGACAGTTCCTCAAGCACCACACCATGGGAACCAAGCCGCACACCGCAATGTCGCTGCTTCTTTGGACGGGCTGTCGTGTCGAAGATCTGACTATTCTGGGGCGAGAGTACGAGTGCGTCATAGATGGCATTGAAGCTCTGCAGTGGACGCCATGCAAGAAGGGTTCAAGTGAGGTAACCATCCCGTTTCTTGCGCCCCTGAAAGCCGCTGTGCGGGCTCCTACGGTGCAAGGGGCAACCTATGTGCTTGGCCGCGGTGGCAAGCCATATGCGTCTGGCGACAGCATGTCTGCCACATTCAAGAAATGGTGCATTGAAGCCGGCCTCCCCGATCTGTCAGCACACGGTGTGCGCAAGGCCTTGGCAGAACTGCTGGCGGAGATGGGCTGCACCACTTATGAGATCATGGCCATTCTCGGCCATTCGGAATCGAAAACAACCGAGATCTATACCCGTCGCATAGAGCGCTGGCGGCTTGCTGTAACGGCAATGGAAAAAGCCGATGTGTCCCGCGCATGGTTTTGATTGCGGGACACCTTCCCAGAAAATAAGGGCTTGTAGCCCTGCCTTGGTGCGGCCGAGAAGACTCGAACTTCCACGGGTTGCCCCACAGCGACCTCAACGCTGCGCGTCTACCAATTCCGCCACGGCCGCACGCCTTGGCAAGTTCGGGGCGCATAGCAAAGGGGTCCGGCGCACACAAGTGGCACGTCAATAAAAACCACATAGAGGCGAACATTTGCGCAAGGCCCCGAAATTGCATACATGCGAGCGCCAAAAGGTTTGCCCATGCTGCAACGCGCTGACATTGTGACCAAAACGGGCTTTCATCCGACAAGTCCCGACGCACCGCCCGTCGAGTGGTGGATCAGCACCGGATTGGTCGACTATACGCAGGCCCTGGAGACCATGGAGGCACGCGTCGCGCAGATCGCGCAAGGAGCGGCACCTGAGCTGGTCTGGCTTCTGGAGCATCCGCCGCTTTATACCGCCGGCACCTCTGCCGATCCGAGGGATCTGGTCATGCCCGATCGGTTTCCAGTCCATGAAACCGGGCGCGGCGGCGAATATACCTATCACGGCCCGGGCCAGCGTGTTGCCTATGTGATGCTGGATCTAAAGCGTCGTCGGCAGGATGTGCGCGCCTTTGTCTCGGCGCTCGAAGAATGGATCATTACGACCCTCGACCAGTTCAATATCAAGGGCGAACGGCGCGAAGATCGCGTCGGCGTCTGGGTTCAGCGGTCCGAAAAGCCCTCATCGGTTGAAGGCATGATCGCCGAAGACAAGATCGCCGCCATCGGCATCCGCTTGCGCAAATGGGTTTCGTTCCACGGCATCTCGATCAATGTCGAGCCTGAGCTGGAACATTTTGAGGGCATCGTGCCATGCGGCGTTACCGAGCATGGCGTCACCAGCCTCGTCGACCTTGGTTTGCCGGTCACGATGGATGATTTGGATATCGCGCTGAAAAAGCAATTCCAGCACACATTTGGCGCGGTCTCAGAGGAAAATCGTCTCAATACAGCGTTGCAGAACAACACCGTGGATCGTCAGCACGGCCAATAGGCCGCCAAGCGCCAAAGCACCCTCGCCCCGTGTCATCGGCACCAAAGCGCTGCGCGGTTTGACCGTGTGCGTACCAGTGATCAGCGAAAGGCTTGCCACCAGAACGATACCGATGAAGACGATGGGCGCCGGCAGACCGATGCGCACCGCATACGCGCCCACCGCCAACAAAAGCACAGAAGACGCGATCATCAGCGACAGTTTGCGGCGGAATATCTGACGCAGGATCTGCCCGCCATCAAACTTCCAGACCGGCAGAATGTTACCCAGGTTAAACACCGCACAGATCAGCGTTGCCACCACGACGGCCCGCGCCGCAACACCATCGACAAGGCCACTGGCATAGACGAACCACAGTGCGACCACGAGGAAGGCCGAGAACCCGGCCCCCATCAACGCCGCAAACGCAATTTCAAAATGACTGTTATAGGGCCGCCCGCCCATCGCAAGGCCGCCCAGCAGCGGCAGAAAGACCATGCGGGCTGTCTTGTGACCGCTGATGCGAAAGGCGGCCACATGCCCCAATTCATGCAGCGCGACAACTGTCGTCAGCGTTGCGGCAAGAAACAGCCCATTCGCATTGAGCCCGAACAGTGGCCAGACAAGCAAAGTCGACAAGATGGCCATGCCGAATTGCACTTCCACGCGATCAAACAGGCCACCGCGCTTATAGTGCCCGGTCTCGGCCCATTGCTTCAATTGCCGCGCCATCCGGCGCATGGCAAAGAACCGGAAGACGATAAAAGCAAGGCCGCGATAGCGGTCGGTTTCCGCCAGTGTGACCTCGGTGCCGTTCCCGAACTCTTGCACATGCGCACTTTGGTGATGATGCGCCCAGAAACTATCGGCAAGCGACGTGTCATGCGTATAACGCAGCGCAAAACCGGACCCTTCAACCAAGTCACTCAACGCAAAACTGCGTTGGATCGGTTCACCATCGCGCCCGACATGGCCAGTCGTGATTTCACCAGCATGCGCGTCAATCCGGTCAATATTGGTTGCCGAATGATGCCAGGTCGCCTGCGCGCCAAACGGGTAAAGCGCGTCCCAAATCTTTTGCCGTGGTGCATTGACGCGAAACCGGTGGCGTACCGTGCGCACGCCAATCGGCGCGGCCATGATCAGCCACATCAGAAAGAGCACCAAAATGAAGGGAATAGCGAACAAGACCCATGACCCGGTTTACGCCAACGGTAACAGCATCATGTTGCCGTTTGGTTTCCGCGCCCGTTCAAACGCTATTCGAATTCCATGATCACATCATCAACGGCCAGACTGTCGCCTGGTGCGCATTTGATCGACTTGACGACCACATCACGCTCCGCGCGCAGGACATTTTCCATCTTCATGGCTTCGACAATGGCAAGCGTGCCGCCAGCAGCGATTTCATCACCTTCCTTCACCGCAAGGGAAACCACCAAGCCGGGCATCGGACAGAGCAGCATACCGGATGTATCGACTTCCGCCTTTTCCGGCATCAACGCTTTCAATACAGCGATGTGCGTTGGCAACGCTTGAGCGTCAGCGGTATAACCGGCCCAACTGATCCGCGTTACATTGTCCTGCACCAGTACCTGCGCAACCACGGAAAGATCGTTTAATCGGCACCGCAGCACGCGCTGGCCAAACGACCAGCCTGTGGTCAGTGTTATTTCCTCACCGGCAATTTCGGCGATCATCACGGTCTGGTCTGCCGACCGGTCCAATTGCACAACACGCGCGGGCACATCCGCACCGGCAACATGCACGACCCAATCGGTGAGCAGTTTACCACTATGCGGCGCAACACGGTCACCATGGCGGTCGAGCCGTTCCTTGCGCTTCAACTCCATCGCCAACGCGATGGCCGCCAGCACCCGCTGCGCCTCCTCGGTGAGCGGCGGATAGGTATATCCATCGGGATATTCTTCGGCGATAAATCCTGTGGTCAAACGCCCTTCACGCCATCGTGGATGCGCCATCAACGAGGCCAGAAACGGGATGTTATGCGTGATGCCATCAACCACAAACGCGTCCAAAGCCTCTTGCATCGCGTCGATGGCAGCGGCACGCGTCGGCGCCCAGGTGCACAGTTTCGCGATCATCGGATCGTAAAACATCGAGATTTCAGCGCCCGCAAAGATTCCGGTGTCATTGCGCACGATCAGACCATCGCGGCATGTCTGCGCCGGTGGCGCATAATGGGTCACGCGCCCGATCGATGGCAAGAAACCACGCAGCGGGTCTTCCGCATACACACGGCTTTCAATCGCCCAGCCATCCAGCTTTACATCTGACTGCTTGATCGTAAGCGTTTCGCCAGCGGCAACCCGCAGCATGTGCTCAACCAGATCAAGACCGGTGATCAGCTCGGTAACTGGATGCTCTACCTGCAGCCGCGTGTTCATTTCCAGAAAGTAGAAATTGCGGTGCTTGTCGACGATGAACTCAACCGTCCCAGCGGATTGGTAATCCACCGCTTTGGCAAGCGCCACGGATTGTTCGCCCATCGCCTTGCGGGTTTCCTCATCGAGAAATGGTGACGGCGCCTCTTCGATCACCTTCTGATTGCGCCGCTGGATCGAACATTCCCGCTCGCCCAGATAGACGGCGTTGCCGTGCCCGTCAGCCAGCACCTGGATCTCGATATGGCGCGGATCTTCAACAAATTTCTCAATGAAGATCCGGTCATCACCGAACGAAGATGCCGCTTCTGACTTGGACCGTTCAAAGCCATCGCGCGCTTCATCATCATTGTGCGCAATGCGCATGCCTTTGCCGCCGCCACCGGCAGAAGCCTTGATCATCACCGGATAACCAATGTCCGTGGCAATCGCGACCGCATGGTCCGCATCATCGATCAGACCCATATGGCCCGGTACGGTCGACACACCGGCTTGCGAAGCGATCTTCTTTGACGTGATCTTGTCGCCCATCGCTTCGATGGCTTTCGGCTTCGGGCCAATGAAAATGATGCCTTCGGCCTCCAGCGCCTCGCAAAACGATGCCCGTTCAGACAAAAAGCCATAGCCTGGATGCACTGCCTGCGCGCCGGTTTGCTTGCACGCATCGATGATTTTCTCGGCCACCAGATAGCTTTCAGCGGCCGCAGGAGGGCCGATATGAACCGCTTCATCGGCCAGTTCGACATGCAACGCGCCCCGATCGGCATCGGAATAGACGGCAACTGTTGCGATGCCCATGCGCTTGGCAGTGTGGATGACCCGGCAGGCGATCTCGCCCCTGTTGGCGATCAGGATTTTGGAAAACATGCGCTCCCCCTCAGCCAACGCCTTAGCCACGGTCGCCACATCCGTCCACTATCCAACCGTATCATAGTCAGGCTTGATCATCGGCGTTTTCGCGCTGGAAGACGAACAGGCCCGAAATGACGATAATCACGACCCCCACCCATTTCCAGAAGGTCGGGAATTCGGCGAACATGAAATAGCCGAACAGCGCAGCCGATACGATTTCCAGATATTGCAGCGGTGCGATCACGGACGCCGGCGCCAATTGCAGCGCACGCACGAACAGATAATGCCCGACCAGCCCGAAGCTGCCCATGACGAGAACCAGCCCCCAGACCGACCACTCAGGATTGAACGAAAAGGCCATGTCACCGCCACCAAAGGGCAGCGCCACAAGCATCGCAGCCAGGATCACCGCGCTGCCGCCAAGGCCAGACACCCATTGCATGGAAAGCGCGCTGTCGGCCTGCCCGGCGACCCTGTTCAGCAGCATGTAAATGGCAAACAACGTCGCCGTCACCAGCGGCAAGAGAGCGACCCAGCCGAAGATCGCATAGCTTGGCTGGATGACCAAGATCGCCCCGCAAAAACCAGCAACTACGGCCACGATCCGGCGCCAACCCACCTTCTCGCGCAGGACGATAAAAGACAGCAGCGTCAGGATCAGCGGTTCAACGAAAAACACCGCAATCGCATCAGGCAGCGGCATGTATTTGATGGCAATGAAGAAAAACAGGCTGGCGATGCCAAGCAGCGCGCCACGCAGGAAATTGATCCAGAAGCGTCCGATTTTAAGCGCCGGCAGTCCGCCGATCCACATCAGGATCAGCGCTGAGGCCACCATCTGGATAAAAAACCGAAAGAAAGTGAGCTGGCCCGGCGACATGATCTCACGCTCACCAAGCAATTTGGCGAACGCGTCCATGCCCGGCAGCAGCAAGGCACCCAAGGTGCCAAGCAGCAAGGCGTGAAATGTCGTGTTACCGGCGGAAAAACCCTGCCCCGAATATGCTCTGACCATTTGCCCTATCTGGCACGGGCTTTTTACCAGGGAAAGGTCGCGATCAGCCTTTGCAGTCGCAAATGAACTGGACTTCGCAAGAAATCAGCGCCGCCGCTTCCTTGTCCACGCATGACCAAAGCCAAGAGGCGGGAGGACGGATGACGCTCCCGCGGCACTGTTCCCCAGATCCCGCGACCGGCTGTTTTCGTTTGCATTGATTGGCGCAAAACCGATCGATGCTTTTGGCGCCCGCGACTTGGCTGCACAGTTTTGCGATGTCGTTTGACGGATACATGATACCCGCTGCGCAAATTCCCTTGGAGAATGCCGGCTTCGACTTGGCCGCAAACCGAAATGGTCTGCAAAACCGCTGCCGGTTAAAGGCGGGAAATCCGGAAACAAATCTGGCGTTACCTGCAAATCCATCGGCAAATGGCGCGTCCGGATCACCTGGCTTTCCAAACTTTTTGGGTCCCGATGGCTTGAGTTTGAAATACTCTGTCCAAAACGAGATTTCGTGACCTCGTTCTTTCTTTGGCGGCCACGCGCCCTTCCAACCCTCGGGCGCTTTTTTCTGTGGCGGGTTGGCGTATTTGACACCCTTTGGCCACCAGGTTGGCGGCTTGGAATAATCGACCGCCACCGGATCGGCGGCGAGAGACGGCCCCGATCCCGCCAAGGCAAGAGCAACGATTAGAAACAAGCGCGCGACAACGCTTCTCATGCCAACCCCCACCTACTGTGGGGGCAGCCTATCACATCAGGTGTATTTAAGCGACTTGGTCGAGCAGCGGTTGTAGCTTCGGATGGATATCGTGTGCTTCTTGGGCGATGAATTGCAGCAACTGACGCTCATTGTCATGCAGCTTGCCATCGCGGCCAATCCGCTCAACCAGCCAATGGGCTTCTTCGGCCGTCACCGCTTCGGCAATCTTGTTGTCGGTTTCAAAACGCGCATTGCGTTCCGCAAAGGCTGTTTCGACGCGCGTGTCGGTGCCGATCTGCTTACGCATTTCCCGCAAGCCCCCGGCGAACATGCGCCCGAAAAATCCGGCCACATTGACGTCCGTGTCATTGAGCCAAGCGTCACGCGCCAAGGCCTCATCGCGCGTTGGCATGGTGTAGCCAAACGAGGCCAGAAGGCTGAAGCCGATCGCCTTGGTGAAAAGATCGGCCCATGCCGGATCATTGTCAGCATCGGCCGTGGCATCATTGATGTCGAAGAGTACCTCAGCCTCCTCGCGGGTCACCATCGCTTGTTGATCACCGCCAAACGCGTACAGCACGCGGCGCATCATCTCCACATCGACAGCGGTCACAACGCCGGCTTGCGCCTGACGGCCTTTGGCAAGCGCCCCCTCGCCGTTCACAACAACTTCCGCAACCTGCTGCAGCGCAAAAGCAGACAGAACGGCCGGCGAATGCTTGGCACGCTCCAGCACTTTGATCAGCAATTCAATTTCGGTGCGGGTGTCGACAATCCCGTCGGTCGAGATCGCCCGGATCAGCCATTGTGCATTGTCGTTGGAAATGTAGCCATGTGGCGCTTCGGTCTCGACCAGATAGTCCGTGACGGCTTCCACCATAAACACATCCCATTCAGGACAACGATCGCGGCAGGCGCGGTCAATCGCAAAAAGCGCTTCCGCTTCAGCGCGTTCACTAACACCGTCACGATACACATCCCGGCGCAAAACCAGCACATCTTCGGCTGTCACACGATTGCGTGTCACCAACGCATTGACCATTTCTGGCAGAACCAACTCACCCATAAAACCGCTCCAAATTTGGAATTCCCGCACCTTCCTTACGCAAATCCATTTGAAATTCGGCTAAAACTCATGGTTAAGCAGGCGTGAGAAGAACAGGTAAAACCGAACACAATGCCGCTCACCGATCATGATGCCCTGGAAGAAGCCTATATGGCGGCGTTGAAGCATGAAAAAGCGGGCCGCTTCCATGAAGCCAAACCGTTTTATGAGCAATGCCTGGTGCTGGACCCCGATGACCATGTGGGCGCCAGTGTCCGATTGGCGGCGATGGGTTTGGCAAAGGCACCGGACACATCACCAACCGCTTACATGGAACAGCTGTTCAATCAATTTGCTGACCAGTTCGATGAAATCCTCATTGAGAAGCTTGGCTATTCGGTGCCCATGCAATTGGAACAATGGTTCCGCGCCAACAAACCCGGCCCTTATCGGCGCATGGTCGATCTGGGGTGCGGCACGGGCCTTGTCGGCATGCTGATGACCGATATGTGCGAACACGCCACCGGCGTTGATATCGCCGAAAAGATGATCGAGGCGTCAGACGGACGCGCCGCTTATGACGAATTGTTCGTCAATGAAGTCGTCCATTTCCTGCAGGAATATGCCAAATCGGACAATCCGGCTTATCAGCCCTTTGACCTGTTTGTGACAGCTGACATGCTGCCCTACATCGGCGCCTTGGAACCTTTGTTTGACGGGATCGCGGCCAACGCCGCGCCAGGCGCGACGCTCGCCTTCTCGTGCGAAGGCCTGCCCAACCTAAATGAAGGTTGGTCAATCACGCCGCAACATCGCTTCGCCCATTCGAAAAAATATCTGGAGCAAATGTGCGCGCGTGCCGGGTTCTTGAACATCGATCTGTGCGAGGTCATCAT
>JBCCRB010000046.1:0-11391 GCA_039208465.1 Pseudomonadota bacterium | reverse complement strand
CTTGCAGGCCGTCAGTTGGCCGTTGCCGAAGACCAGAAAGGGTTTGCCTGACTTGACGCGTTCAAGCTGGCCAGACAGCGATTTGAAATAGGCGGTTGGGCGGACAATCGACCATGTGAGCCCGCTGTCGATCAGCTCTTTTTCAAAGGCCAGCTTTGCATGCTGAAACGCCAGGCGTGGTTTTTGCACGCAGATTGCGGACAAGAGAACGAACTGCTTTACGCCTGCATGTTTAGCGCCCTGCAGGGCCAGCGCGTTGGCATGGTGGTCGATCGACCAGGCATCCGCCGGGGCCCCGCTGCGCGATGCCATGCAGGAGATCACCGCATCGAAGCGCCCAGATTCATACACGATGCGCATGGCGATTGCGTCCGTCACATCGGCTTCAATCCGGGCGATCCCCGCCGGCAGTTTGGCCTGGCTGGCGGGGCGCGTGACGCAGACAATCTCGTTTCCCTCATCATTCAGGTGGGTGAGCACCGCGTGGCCAATTGTGCCGGACGCGCCGAAAAGCAGGATGCGTTTTTTGGATGGCTTTGAAGTCATGCTACGTTCTGGGTGCCGTTTTTTGCCGATGCTGTCCAGCTTTCGGGTTTACCCGATCGGCATTTTTCGCTAACGCAGCGCGCATCATCAACCCACCCGCATTCGTGCGCGGGACTGGATAAAGGAGACTGACCATGGGCGACAGCGTCCAATTGATTTTCCCTGACAATTCAAAACGTGACTTTGTCGCCGGCACGACCGGGCGCGAGGTGGCCGAAAGCATTTCAAAATCGCTGGCCAAGAAGGCGCTTGCTATCGCGATTGATGGCGAGCTGCGCGATCTGGCCGATGAAATTGACGCCGGCGCCATTGAGATCATCACCCGTGATGATCCACGCGCGCTGGAACTGATCCGGCATGATGCCGCCCATGTGATGGCGGAAGCCGTACAAGAAATCTGGCCGGGCACGCAGGTGACTATCGGGCCGGTCATTGAAAACGGCTTCTTTTATGATTTTGCCAAGAACGAGCCGTTCACACCTGATGATCTGCCGGTCATCGAGAAGAAGATGCGCGAGATCATCAAGCGCAATGACAAATTCACCAAGGAAGTGTGGTCGCGCGACAAGGCCAAGCAGGTTTTTGCCGAGATGGGCGAACAGTACAAGGTGGAGCTGGTCGACGCGATCCCCGAAGGCGAGGATGTGAAGATCTATCGCCAGGGTGACTGGTTCGATCTGTGCCGTGGGCCGCACATGGCGTCCACCGGGCAGATTGGTGAGGCCTTCAAATTGATGAAGGTGGCCGGCGCTTATTGGCGCGGTGACAGCGACAATGAGATGCTGACGCGCATCTATGGCACGGCCTGGGCCGACAAGAAGCAGCTCGACGCGCATCTTCATATGCTGGAGGAAGCGGAAAAACGCGACCATCGCAAGCTCGGCCGCGAGATGGATCTGTTTCACTTCCAGGAGGAAGGGCCGGGCGTTGTCTTTTGGCATAGTGATGGTTGGAAAGTCTTCCAACACATACTGGCGTATATGCGACGTCGCATTAAAGGCGACTATGAAGAAGTCAGCACGCCACAGGTTCTGGTTTCCGACCTTTGGGAAACGTCGGGGCACTGGGGTTGGTACAAGGAAAACATGTTTGGTATCCGCTCGGCTGATCCGGAAGCTGAAGATCAGCGCACTTTTGCTCTCAAGCCGATGAACTGTCCTGGAAACATCCAGATTTTCAAACATGGGCTAAAGAGTTACCGGGATTTGCCGGTTCGGATGGCAGAGTTTGGTCTGGTCCATCGCTATGAGCCGTCTGGGGCGCTTCACGGGTTAATGCGCGTACGCGGTTTTACGCAGGATGACGCGCATGTGTTTTGCACCGAAGAACAACTCGAAGACGAAATTTTGAAGATCAATGATCTGATGATGTCAGTCTATGAGGATTTTGGTTTCGATTCTGTCGAAGTCAAACTTGCAACACGCCCTGAAAAACGCGTTGGCACTGACGAAGCATGGGATCATGCAGAGGACATCCTTCGGAGCGCCTTGGAGAAGATGGCGGCCGCTGATCCGCGGATTTCGGTTGGCATTAATGAAGGTGAGGGGACCTTCTACGGGCCTAAGTTCGAATACACTTTGAAGGACGCTATCGGTCGTGATTGGCAATGCGGCACGACCCAGGTCGATTTCAATCTGCCGGAACGCTTCGGCATGTTTTACATCGACGCCGACTCAGAAAAGAAACAACCTGTCATGATTCACCGTGCGATCGGTGGGTCACTGGAACGCTTTCTTGGAATGGTGCTTGAGAACTATGCAGGGCATTTTCCGCTTTGGTTGGCGCCGAGACCGGTCGTTGTGGCTTCCATTACATCGGATGCGAACGATTATGGCCAGGAAGTTGCCGACGCACTGAGTGCGGCGGGTCTGGAGGTTGAGACTGATTTCCGGAACGAAAAGATCAATTACAAGGTGCGTGAACACTCGGTAACAAAAGTACCGGTGATTATCGTGGTTGGCATGCGTGAAGCGGAAGAGCGTTCGGTCAATGTCAGGCGGCTGGGTTCGCGTGATCAAACGCCGATGGCGCTTGACGAGGCCATTGCAGCACTGGCCGACGAAGCAACGCCGCCGGATGTCAAAAGGGCGCAACGATAACGCTTTGTGGAAACGGATTAGCTAGCTTATATAGGCGTCAGGAGAATTGATGGCCGCTACTGGTTTGGCGGGCCATCAACATGCGTGGGGTTGATGCCGAAGAATACCCGTTTTGCCGAACTGTCCTATGCGCGCCCGGATGATCCGCCGCTGAAGCGGTGGTTTATCCGTACGGTGGAAAATGCGTCGGGCCGCGAGCAACTCGCCGATCTCTATGAATATTGGCGTGATGAGATATTCGGTAAGACCGACACGGTTTTCACCGAGATGCTCAACCTGATCGAGGTGAAGCTGAGCGCGGCAGGTGGCCAGTGGCCGCCCGCCGATCTGCCGGACACGCCGCTGGTGATGGTCGCCAACCACCCCTATGGCATTGGCGATGGGATCGCTTTTCTGTCTCTTGCGGAAAAATTGGGTCGGCCATTTAGGGTCATCATCAATAATGACCTTTTGAAAGTGCCGGAAATCCGCCCTTATTCGCTACCGATTTCGTTTGAAGAAACCAAGGAAGCGCTGGCGCTGAATTTGGCCACGCGCAAAGAAGCGGTCAAACTGCTCAAAGAGGGCGTGACGATCGTTATTTTCCCGTCTGGCGGTGTGGCAACGGCACCAAAGGGTATTGGCCGGGCGCGCGATCTGCCCTGGAAGATGTTTGTCGCCAAGCTTGTCCAAAGTGCGCAGGCGTCCGTCATCCCAGTCTATTTTGAGGGGCAAAATGGGCGCGTCTTCCACCTTGTCAGCCAGTTTTCACTGACATTGCGCACGTCCCTGTTAATCCGCGAATTCCAGCGGCTGTACGGCAAGCAGATCAAAGCGTGGATCGGTGAGCCGATGAGTTGGGAGCAATTGTCGGCCTACAAGGATCGCAAGCAATTGCTGGATCTGTTGTACCAGTCGGTGTTTTCGCTGGACCCGACCGGGCGGCAGTTGAATGCCAAGGACGCGAAAAAAGCCGCGCCCTGCGGCTAGACTCCCCTAATTCAGCCAGCGCCATCCACTTCGTCGGTATCCGTGCGCACCCGTACCGTGACATCGCGTCCGGGCGCAACGACGAACTCACGCCGGAACAAGCGCTGGCGATGGCGTGCGATGGCTGTGTATTCGCCGGCGGCCAGCACCATGATCGGATAAGCGCCAACATTTTCATTGATGATATCCCCGGTCGAAGAATCAAGTACCGACCAGGCGGTATCGGGCAGCGGAAACCCGCCATCTTCGCGCACCAGATTAAGGGTCACTTGCGCGGCGCGATGCTCGATAGAGGCATCGACGGTCTTGCCGGCCTGTACCCGCAAATCGGCGCGTATTTCGGCGTTGATGTCGCCATAGCGCGAAACGACATGGTAGGTGCCTTCCGGCAGGCGCACGATTTGGCCTGCGGGCACATCGGGCAGGATAAGGCCGCGCTCACCGGTGATTTCATCGACAAGGGCATCATAGATGTCGAATGTCAGCAGCCCTTGGCGCATGCGGCTGCCGTCCGGCAGCATGGCATTCAACCGCAAGCCGCCGGCATTGAGCACAACCTGCTGGCTGATCGGTTCGGATGTGACATTGATGCGCGTAGAGGCGCTGGCGCGGCCAAACGTGGCGTGCAGGAAATAGGTGCCGGGCTGCAATTGCATCTGGGTCGTGCCGCCTTGCGCGGTCGCAATCAGCGGAAGTTTGCCGTCAATGCCGGGCGCGGTGCCGAACACACGCCAGATAAGGCCGTTGGTGAGCGGCTCGCCTTCCGGTGTGAGGGTTGCAAGCAGCGTCACCGTTGGCGCAAAAGCACTTTGAAGGGCGCCATCGCCACCGGTCGGCGCGTAGGCATTTGGTTCCGGCAAATCTAATTGCGGCAGATTCAGATCATCCTGGGCAAACGCAGTTGACGCGCCAGCAATGGCGATCAACGCCGCAGATATTATTGAAGCAAAAAATCCAAGCCGTCCCATATTTGTGGTTTGACGCAATCCGGGTGGCAATTTCAAGGCATGTTTTCTAATGCTGCTTAATTGTTGAGGTGGAAATGAGCACAGAAAGCGTTTTGCAGTTCCTGGAAGGACGCCAATCGATCCCGTTGTCGATGTTTGGCGCGCCGGGACCTGATGAAGAAACATTGCAGCGGATTTTACGCATTGCCCTGCGCGTGCCCGATCATGGGCGTCTGGAGCCGTGGCGGATGATCGTCTATCGCCCGGAAAATGCTGCGGCGATTGGCGACTTGCTGCTGGAGCGCGCGGTGGCGCTGCGCGGGCCTTTGCCGGATGGCGAGGCGGACCGCGAACGCAACCGGTTGAACCGAGCGCCGGTCGCGGTTGGTGTCGTCTCTTGTGTGAACAGGGAATCGCACATTCCGGCCTGGGAACAATTCCTGTCGGCGGGGGCGGCCTGCATGAACCTCGTCAACGCTGCGACGGCGGCCGGCTTTGCCGCCAATTGGGTGACCGGTTGGTACAGCGATGATCCGGTCGGCCGTTCGATCTTGGGGCTGACGCCTGACGAACGCATGGCGGGGATTGTTCATATCGGGTCCGCGGAAAAAACCATTCCTGAACGGCCGCGCCCCGATCCATCAGCGAAGATTACTGCCTATGAAGGGCCTGTTGCGCATGAAGCGGGAGGCGAAGCCGATGTTCTACCGTCCTGAAGAGGGGCACGGCCTGCCGCATGATCCCTTTAAAGCGATCGTCGCGCCGCGTCCGATTGGCTGGATCTCCACGCGCGGGGCAGACGGTAATGTGAACCTTGCGCCGTACTCGTTTTTCAACGCTGTTGTGGGTCGCCCGCCGATCGTCATGTTTTCATCGGAAGGTTGGAAAGACAGTGTCGCCAATGCCTCGGAGACCGAGGTGTTTGCGTGCAATTTCGTGTCCGCAGCGCATTTTGAACAGATGAACCAGACATCGGCCGATCTGGAGCGGGCGCAATCGGAATTCGACTATGCGGGCCTGGCATTGGAGGAAGGTGCTGTGATCGAAGCGCCCATTGTTGCTCACTGCGCCGCTGTTCTTGAGTGCCGATTGACGCAAATTCTTCAGCAGACCGATGTCGATGGCAATAAGCTGGATACGCACACCGTTTTTGGCCAGGTGGTCGGCGTGCATATCGCCGATGATGCGTTGACGGATGGGCGCTTTGACACGGCGCGGGCGCGCCCGGTCATGCGGCTTGGTTATCGCGATTATGGAGAATTGGGTGAGGTCTTTGAGATGCAGCGGCCGTCGGACTGAGCGTCGCCGCTGTTAATGGCCGGTTAAAAGACATGGTGAACGAAACTTAAACCTTTTACCGCCATCAATGGCGCCATGAGCCAGTCAGAAACACCGATTGTCGTCCACCGATTCCTTCACTGGAAAGAAAAAGCCGACGTTGCCAAGCGTGCAGCGGCCGCTTCCGCCTTGGCCCGTGCCTATCTCTTTTCCGATATGGGGTTTGAGGAGCGTTGCGCCGCTGAAGCGGCGCTGACCGAGTTGACCGATGATCCGTCGCCGCGCGTACGGATGGCGTTAGCTGAGGCGTTGGCCACGAGCCCGCGTGCTCCGGAACAGATTTTGATCGCGCTGTTGGGCGATCGTTTTGACATTGCCGCCCTGATTGCCGTTCGCTCGCCGCGGATACGGGAAACGGATCTGATCGACCGCGTGCGCTATGGTGATCAGCGTTTGCAGGTCCTGATTGCTGAACGATCTGAGGTTGGGCGCATGCTTGCGCTGGCGTTGGCGCGCTATGGTGGGCCTGATGCTGCCTATGCCTTGATCGGCAACCCCAATGCGCGGGTTTGCCAGGAATGCCGAAAGCTGCTTGTCGAGCGTTTTGGTGATGATCCTAATGTTCGTTCGGCGCTGCTCGATCTGACCACGCTTGAGCCGCTTTTGCGGTACCGCCTGCTGGATGCGGCGAGTAACGCCCTGTCCAACACGCCGTTTGTACGCGCCGTCATCGGTGCTGACCGGGCCACCGATACGGCAGAGGCTTCGCTGCAACGCTCGCTGGTGCAATTGCTTGACCATGTTCACGGGGTGGCCTGCGAAGGATTGGTTGATGCGCTTCGCGAAGATGGGCGGCTCACGACAGCACTTATTTTACGCAGTGCCTGCCATGGGCATCTCGACTTTATCAGCGCGGTGGTTGCGGATCTGACGAACGGTGCCCGCACGGCGGTCATCGATGCTTTTGCCTCGGCGCGCGAAAGCCAGTTGCATGCGCTTCTGTCCAAAGCCCAATTCAATCAGCAAGTCGCCACGGTGCTGGCAAGCGCCATATGTGCATGGCGTGCGGTCGGGCAGGGGCGTTCCAGTGCGGGTGTGCAGGAGATTACCTACGCCATCCTGCAGGGGGTTGCGGAAGAAGTCAGCGGCGTCCACGACCCTGCCAATGACGATATTGAGGGGCTGTTGCGGGCAATCTACCTTGATGAGATGCGCAAAAATGCCCGTTCGCATGCCCGCGCTGTTGCCAATACCGTCGCCGCTTAACCGCTACACATCGACGAGGTCGCGGGCGAACTCCGCGTTTTCCTGAATGAACCGGAAGCGCGCTTCCGGCTTGGTACCCATAATGTCGTTGATGGCGCGCTTGGTGCCGGATGGATCGAGCTCGTCAATGTCAACGCGCAGGAGAGACCGCTTGGTCGGATCCATGGTGGTCTCTTTGAGTTGCGCGGGCAGCATTTCCCCAAGGCCCTTGAAGCGGCTCACCTCGACTTTTTTGCCCGTGTTGAACTCGCGTTGCATGATTTCAGCGCGGTGCGCATCGTCGCGCGCATAAAGCGAGCGATTGCCCTGGGTCAGCTTGTAAAGCGGGGGAACAGCTAGAAACAGGTGCCCGTTGCGGATCAGATCCGGCATTTCCTGGAAGAAGAAGGTGATCAGCAGTGAGGCGATGTGGGCGCCATCAACGTCGGCATCGGTCATGATGATGACCCGCTCGTAGCGCAAATCCTCATCGCGGTATTTGGTGCCGGTGCCGACGCCCAGTGCTTGGGTGATATCGCTGATCTGCTGGTTGGCCCCAAGCTTTTCGCGCCCGGCTGACGCCACATTGAGGATTTTACCGCGTAGCGGCAGTACGGCCTGCAGCGCGCGGTTGCGCGCCTGCTTGGCGGAACCGCCCGCCGAGTCACCTTCAACGATAAAGAGTTCGGCGCCGGCGGCGGCGTTTTGCGTACAATCGGCCAGTTTGCCGGGCAGGCGCAGTTTGCGCACGGCGGATTTGCGCGTGACTTCCTTTTCCTTGCGCCGCCGGACCCGCTCATCGGCCCGTTCAACCACCCATTCAAGCAGGCGATTGGCCTCTTGCGGTGACGCGGCAAGCCAATGGTCGAAAGGATCGCGCACGGCGTTCTCGACGATCTTCTGCGCTTCGACCGTGGCCAGCTTGTCTTTCGTCTGGCCGACAAATTCCGGCTCGCGGACAAATACCGAGAGCATGGCTGCTGCTGAAATCATCACATCGTCGGTCGTGATGATCGACGCGCGCTTGTTGCCCGTCAGTTCCGCATAGGCTTTCAGACCGCGTGTGATGGCCTGGCGGAAGCCGGCCTCATGTGTGCCGCCATCGGCTGTCGGGATCGTGTTGCAGTAGGAGGCAACGGTACCGTCGCCGGTGTGCCAGGTGATCGCCCATTCGACGGCGCCATGGCCCGCGTTTTTGTCGGATTTGCCGGAAAAAATCTGTTCGGTAACGCGGTGATCGCCGTTCAAGCTGGCTTCCAGATAGTCCTTCAGGCCGCCCGGGAAGTGGAAGGTCGCCTTCGGCTCGATCTTCGATTTTTCGCCGAGCAGCTCGGGTGCGCATTCCCAGCGGATTTCGACACCGCCGAACAGGTACGCCTTTGATCGCGCCATCCGGTACAGCGTTTCCGGGTTGAATTTGGCGCCTTTGCCAAAGATGTCTGCGTCGGGGTGAAAACGAACCTTGGTGCCGCGCCGGTTGTGCACGTCGCCAAGTTCCTCGACCGGGCCTTCAACTTTACCGCGTGAAAAGGTCTGCCGGTAGAGTTTGCGGTTGCGCGCAACTTCCACTTCAAGCTTGTCCGACAGTGCGTTGACGACCGACACACCCACGCCGTGCAGGCCGCCGGATGTCTCGTAGGCATCGCCATTGAACTTGCCGCCAGCGTGCAGCGTGGTCATGATCACTTCTAGCGCCGATTTGTCCTTATATTTAGGATGCGGATCGACGGGAATACCGCGGCCATTATCCGTGACTGACAAGAAGCCTTCGGCATCCAATTCAACATCAATGAAGGTCGCGTGGCCTGCCACAGCCTCGTCCATGGAGTTGTCGATCACCTCGGCAAACAGATGGTGTAGCGCCTTGGTGTCAGTCCCGCCGATATACATGCCCGGGCGCTGGCGCACCGGCTCCAAGCCTTCCAAGACGACGATGGAGGAGGCATCATAGTCAGCTTCGCCATTGGTTTTGGTCGGTTTTGGCGCCGGTTTCGGTTTGGCCGGTTCACTTTTTGCGTTTGATTGGGCCGGGGCGCCAAAGAGATCGTTGCTATTGTCCATGGTGACCGTAATTGCATCTCGAATCGCGCGCGAGTATGGCATGTGCGCGGCTGTTTTGCGAAGATAGTGCGAACAATAGGAACAAGCTATTCATGCGTGACATTCTCGGCGATCTGGACGCTGCGGCGAACAACCCGATTGAAGCGGCCCGGCAGGCATCAAAAGCGCCTTTGCCGAAACGATTTTATACCGATGTGACGGTCGAGGAGGCTGAAGGCGGTTTTACGGTCGCGTTGGATGGACGCGGTATCAAAACGCCGGGGCAAAAGCTGATCGTTTTGCCGCAATTGGCCGCGCAGGCGCTGCGCGATGAGTTTGACGCGCAGACAGACTTTATCGACCCAAAGAGCATGCCGCATTACCGCTTGTTGAACACCGCGCTGGACGGTGTGGCGACAGACATGCAGGCGGTGGCTGAGGATGTGACCCGTTTCGCCGGTTCAGACCTTTTGTGTTACCGCGCCGACGGGCCGGAGACGCTGGTCGCGCGGCAGAATGAGGCCTGGGATCCCTTTTTAGATTGGATTGCGGGCAAGATCGGCAGCCGTTTCGTCCTGGCTGAAGGGGTGATGCATGTCGCCCAGCCGAAGTCCGCGATTGCCGGGTTTGGCGTGCTCGTCGGGCAGGTCAAAGACCCCATCATGCTGGCCGCGTTGCACTCGATGACAACGCTGACGGGCTCTGCGATCATGGCGTATGCGGTGTTTGACGGTGCATGGGATGCCGAGGCGGTTTGGGCCGCGGCCCATGTGGATGAGGATTTCAACATCGAGCAGTGGGGCGACGATGGCGAAGCGGCGGCGATGCGCGCCTGGAAATGGCAGCAGATGAAGGCTGCGGCGCTGTTGATCAAGGCGCGTCAAGAGCGCTAACAGGACCTTCTTGTGCGGCCAAAGTTTGGTACCCTCGGCGCGCCGATTCCGGCTATGACGCTTTGGTGATCGGCACCGCTGTCGTTGGGGGAGAAGATGAAATCCGTTCTTGATGAGCTACACACGCGCCGCCAGACGGCGCTCATGGGCGGCGGTCAAAAGCGCATCGACGCGCAGCATGCCAAGGGCAAGCTGACGGCGCGCGAACGGCTCGACGTTTTGCTCGACCTTGGCTCGTTTGAAGAGTTCGACATGTTTGTGCAGCACCGGTGCACGGATTTTGGCATGGAAGAGACCAAGATCCCCGGCGATGGGGTTGTCACAGGTTGGGGCACGATCAACGGGCGTACAGTCTTCGTCTTTGCCAAGGATTTTACCGTATTCGGCGGCTCGCTGTCGGAAACGCACGCGCAAAAGATCATGAAAATCCAGGACATGGCGCTGAAAAACCGGGCGCCGATCATTGGTCTTTATGATGCCGGTGGCGCGCGTATCCAAGAGGGCGTGGCGGCGCTTGGCGGTTACGCCGAAGTGTTTCAGCGCAATGTGCTGGCGTCGGGCGTCATTCCGCAAATTTCCGTCATTATGGGGCCATGCGCTGGCGGCGATGTGTATTCGCCGGCGATGACCGATTTCATCTATATGGTGCGTGATCGCTCCTACATGTTTGTGACCGGTCCGGACGTCGTCAAAACGGTGACGAATGAGACCGTGTCGGCTGAAGAGCTGGGCGGCGCGAAAGTGCATACATCGAAGACATCAATCGCCGATGGCGCGTTTGACGATGATGTGGAAGCGCTGCTGCAAATCCGGCGGCTGGTTGATTATTTGCCGACATCGAATGTGGGCCAAGTGCCGGAACTTGAATCCACCCAACCGATCGATCAGGACGATACGTCGCTCGACACGCTGGTGCCGGAGAACGCGAACAAGCCTTACGACATTAAGGAGTTGATCCTGAAAACGGTCGATGAGGCGGATTTTTTCGAAGTGCAGGCGGATTTTGCCCGCAACATCGTGATTGGATTTGGCCGGATGGACGGGCGCACGGTCGGCTTTGTGGCCAATCAACCGCTGGTCCTTGCCGGCGTGCTGGACAGCGATGCCAGCCGAAAGGCGGCGCGGTTCGTACGGTTCTGTGACGCGTTTTCCATTCCGATCGTCACCTTTGTCGATGTGCCAGGCTTTTTGCCCGGCACCGCGCAGGAGTATGGCGGCCTGATCAAACATGGCGCCAAATTGCTGTTTGCCTATGGCGAAGCGACGGTGCCGAAGATCACCGTCATTACCCGCAAGGCCTATGGCGGCGCTTATGATGTGATGGCGTCGAAGCATTTGCGCGGCGATGTCAATTATGCATGGCCATCGGCGCAG
>JBCCRB010000045.1:0-11401 GCA_039208465.1 Pseudomonadota bacterium | reverse complement strand
GTCGTGTCGGCGCCGCTGCTGGTCCATCCGCTGTTCATTCTCTCAACCGGGCAGGAAGTTGTCTTCGGGACCGTGGAACCCGGCATGACGGCAACGGTCCTGCTGGCGGTGCTGATCCTGGTCTTTGTGTATGTGGCGCTTGCCATTGACCGGCGCTCGCTGCTGATCCCGACGCTTGCCTATTTTGGAACGCTGGGCATCTATTACCTTGTCAGCTCGGCGGCTGACAGCACCGGCATTCCAGCTTTTGCGCTTATTCTGCTCGTGGTTGGCACCATGATCATGGTGTTTGGCGCCGGCTGGCAACGCATTCGGCGCTTGATCATCAGCCCAACGCTCCCCACATCGGTGCTCGACAAACTTCCACCGATTAGAGTGACACAGACTGTATGAGTGACTTCTCCCCGCGGGAAACCGTATCTGAATTGGACCGGCATATTATCGGTCAAAAAGACGCCAAGCGCGCTGTCGCCATTGCCTTGCGTAATCGTTGGCGGCGCCAACAATTGGCGGACAGCCTGCGCGATGAGGTGATGCCGAAGAACATCTTGATGATCGGCCCCACCGGTGTCGGCAAAACCGAAATTTCGCGGCGGCTCGCCAAGCTGGCCAATGCACCTTTCGTGAAAGTGGAAGCCACTAAATTCACCGAAGTCGGCTATGTGGGCCGAGATGTTGAGCAGATCATCCGCGATCTCGTCGAAATCAGCATCAGCCTGGTGCGGGACAATAAGCGCGAGGATGTGAAAGCGCGTGCGCATGTCAATGCCGAACAACGCGTGTTGGAAGCGCTGGTCGGCAAAACCGCTAGCCCGGCCACAAAGGACAGTTTCCGCAAAAAGCTGCGTGCCGGCGAACTCGACGACAAGGAAATCGAGATCGAAATTGCCGATACGGGAAGCGGCATGCCGATGATGGATCTCCCGGGCATGCCGGGCGGCAATGTCGGGATGATCAATCTCAATGACCTGATGGGCAAGGCGCTTGGCGGGCGGACTAAGAAACACAAGACAACAGTGCGCGAGAGCTACGATCTGCTTGTGACCGACGAAAGCGACAAGCTGCTCGATCAGGAGCAGGTGACGCAGGAGGCTTTAAAGCTTGTTGAGAACAATGGCATCGTCTTTCTGGACGAAATCGACAAGATCGCCGCATCGGAAGGCCGTTTCGGCGCCGGCGTAAGCCGTGAAGGCGTGCAACGCGATTTGCTGCCGCTGGTTGAAGGAACGACCGTTGCCACCAAGCACGGCCAGGTGAAAACCGATCATATTCTTTTCATCGCGTCAGGCGCTTTTCACGTCTCAAAACCGTCCGATTTGCTGCCAGAGTTGCAAGGACGCCTGCCGATCCGCGTCGAATTGCGCGCGTTGGAGAAGGAAGACTTCAAACGTATTTTGACGGAAACGGAAGCGAGCCTCATCAAGCAATACATCGCGCTGATGGAGACGGAAGGCGTTACGCTCAGTTTCACCGATGATGCCATTGATGCGTTGGCAGACATTGCGGTCGAATTAAACGCTACGGTTGAAAACATCGGTGCAAGGCGTCTTCAAACTGTCATGGAACGGGTTCTGGACGAGATTTCCTTCGAGGCCTCCGACCGGGCTGGCCAGGAAGAGATGATTGACGCTGACTATGTGCGCAAAAATGTGGGTGAATTGGCGAAAAATGCCGACTTGTCCCGCTATATCCTCTGATGGATTGACGTTACGTGAGTTAGCCTGCGTCAACCCCTCGACACGGGCGAAGCTCTGGCCTATGCACCATGTGTCGGAGAAATAAGGCTCAACATGGTGCAAGGGACGCTCGCGAAAAATGCTGCCGCGACGATAATGCTGGTGGGCGTTTCGGCTGCGGTTTTTTTCACGCAGCCCGGGTCTGCCTCCGAACGCATTATCGCCGTGGAACCGGGCAACACGCTTGAAGAGCAGCCGGACATTCCAAGCGCCTCAAAGCGCAGAACGAGACAGACAAATTCAACTTTTGAGCGAAAATATCAGCGGGCGCTGGACTTTCTGGCCGCGGACGCGCGGCTGATCGGGCAGATTAAATCAACGGCCGAAAAGTTTGACATTGATCCGATCCACATCATCGGCGCGATTATTGGTGAGCACACCTATAATGTCGACGTCATGGATCGAGCCCAAAGCTATGTGATCAAAGCGGCGAATTATCTCAATCAGGATATCGATTTTGAGTTTGATGGCGTGAACGTCCTTGATTTCGTCGAGCGGGAAGAATTCGACCGCTGTTCGGCTTTTGAAGACAGTGAGAGTCTTTGGATTTGCCGGGAAAATGTCTGGGATACGGACTTTCGCGGCAAAACCGTCGATGAAACGACTTATCCCAATAACCGGTTCAGTGCGGCGTTCTTCCAACCGTTTTTTGCCGGTCAGACCTTTGGTCTGGGGCAGCTCAATCCACTGACAGCCCTTAAAATGACCGACCGTGTTGTGACGCGGGTCGGCGGGCGTCAATTGAGCGCCGATGACGGTCAGCGGCTTTATGAAACTATCATGGATCCGAAGACGACACTGCCGTACATTGCCGCCACGATCGCTTCATCCATTGAAGCCTATGAGAATATTGCGGGTTTTGATATTTCGGCCAATCCCGGGATCACGGCCACTCTTTATAATGTCGGCAATTCACGGGTTCGCGCCGCTGCATTGGCAGCAAAAAACAAGCAGAGACGCGCGCAAGGAAGGTCCCGGCTGTTGCCGCAAGTCAATTATTACGGGTGGTTGATCAATGATCGGGAAGCTGAACTGCGCGACCTTTTGTAGGATCCGGGTTTGCGTTGCGTAATTCGGCTTCCAGCCGGTCCCGCAATTGCTGTAGCTGAGCCTCGGAAAAGTCACCAATCCCCATGGAAAGCAAATTGGCAAGTTCCGTCGCTGTCGGTGACAAGTCGGATGTGTCGATCGTAACCTTTGGAACCGAACGGGCGGCAAGCCGCTGCAATTCGTCAGCATCATCCCATATCACGCCAAGAAAGCTGATAATTTCCTGGACCAGGATCCAGCGGGGTGACCCTCTTTTTCCATGTTCGAGCGCGGAAAGGTAAGCTGGCGAAACGCCAAGTGCGTTCGCCATTTGCTTTTGCGTGATGTTGCGCTCAGCGCGCAACTCGCGCAGCCGGCGACCAAAGGGTGTCATCGCGATGGGCCCTTTTGTTTTTTCAGGCGGATATAGAATGCCCCTTCCCCGCCATGATCACGGCTGGCCTGCTTCAAGCCGCTGACAAGCTGATTCAAGGGCGGTGTGGAAATCCAGATGGGCAGCATTGTGCGCAGAACGCCTTGGGAGTTTTGGCTGCTGCCCTTACCCGTGATGACCAGCAAATGGCGCCGTCCACGCTGGCGGCTTTCACTAAGGAAAGAAAGCAGCATTCGGTGCGCCTGCTCCTGGGTCAGATTATGCAGATCGAGGGTTGCGTCGATTGGCAGGCGGCCCTTGGCCAGTTTGCGATGCGTGGGCCGTTCGAGCTCACGCACCGATTTCGGCGCTAGGGACGGCTTAAAAGTGTCTTTCGGCTTGAGCGTCGGCTTGGCGGATTTGGCTGGGCTGGGTTCTTTCGCAAGGGCCGACGCTGCTTGATGGGTGATGGGTGTCGCGGCGGGTTCAGCATCGACAAATCCATTGTCGGCCAACCACGCATGCCAGGATGCATCATCGGCTTCCGGGTCGGCTTTAGCTTCCCGTTTCTTCAACGGCGAAACCGTTTTCGTCACGCGCTGCCACAATTTATGATCATGCGGCGACAAGCCGGGCGGTTTTGGCGTTCGCTTCTTCACGCGGCCATCCATTTCTCTGCCAGATCGGACGCTTGGGCCTTAGGACATAAAAGGTAGAATTCGGCCGGCGAAACCACGCCACCTGCCAATTGGCCGGCGCGTTCGCCAGTGCCAAAGAACATGTCGCCACGTACGGGTCCGCGGATGGCCGTGCCCGTCTCTTGCGCAATCATCAGGCGGCAATCGTCATATCCATTGACATTCGATGCATGGACATAAATCGGCGTTGCAAAAGTGTGGTAGCGCATATCCACCGCCAAGGACCGGCCTGGCGTCAACTGGATCTTAGCCGCTGCGATCGGACCAAGATGCGCGTCACCGAGCGGCGATTCCTTGAAGAAAATGTACGACCGGTTCTGGTTCATGACCTGCGTTGCATCATCAGGGTTTGCGCGGAGCCAGGCGGCAATGGACTGCATGGATACATCGCTCGGGCTGATATGGCCGTCCTCGACGAGCAGTTTGCCGATTGGCGTGAAGGGATGACCGGATTTGGCCGCATAGGTCACGCGCATGGCCCTGCCATCGCTCAGGTTCAAGCGGGCGGCGCCTTGGACATGCATGAAAAATGCATCCACCGGATCGTTTAGCCACGCAATGATCGGGGCCACATCGTCGAGTGCGCCGCTTGTTATCTCGGCGCGGTCAGGCGCCTGGCCGATCACGCCATTGGCGCTGCGCCAGCCGAAGCGGTATCCGGCCGGCAGTGACCCATCGGCAATTTCACGTACATCGACAAGCTGCCCCGGCGGTGCAAAAACCGGCACGGTGAATTGATTGGTTCGGGTGCGCGATGCGCTCAACTCAGGTTCAAAAAAACCGGTCAGTATCTGCGGTTCTTCAAGCATTCGGCCGCCCGGCCGGATGCGTAAGGGGACGAAGTGCGTTTCGAAAAAAGACCGCGCCTCTTTCAGGTCAACATGCTGCGCTATTTGCGCAAGACGCAGCAATTCATCCGGATCGCATCCGGTCAGCGGCTGTTTATAGGAAACGCCGCCAGGTTTTTTACGGTGCTCGGCAAAGGCGGCAAAGGCGGCCGCGTGATCATCATCTGCCCAATGCGGGACCTGCGAAAAATCAACCGGCTCCAAAGCGCTTGAGGCACGGTCAGGCGCAGGCGATCCGCGCATGACAATCAGGCATTTTCTGGTTCAGTGCTGATCAGCTTCCAGTTTGGATCGCGATCACGAATATCCTTGGCAAAGGTCCACTCGTCGCGCACTTCAGCCACTTCATTGGGGTCACCATCAATGATTTTCCCCTCTTCATCCTTTGTGGCTGAAATCAGTTGAGAAATCACGGAGACCGTTACGTGAGCCATGTTGTCACGCAGTTCCGCGCCGACAATGTCCATCTTTTCGATGCCAACAAAATTTGTCTGAACGGTCTCACCGGCTTTTTCGCGCTCAGTCAGTGCTGCCGCAAAGCCCTCATAGACTTCCTTCGATAAAAGGTTCTGAAGCGTTTTGCGGTCGCCATCAGCAAAGGCCATGACAATCATCTCGTAGGCCATACCGGCGCCAGACAGAAACTCGCGTGGGCTAAACGCGGGGGCCGCATCCTTAATGGCGCGCAATTGCGTGTTGACGGCAGATCCAGATTTAGCCAGCCGGTCGATCTCGCGATATTGATCGGCGCCTTCGCGCTGCGGCAATGTGATAACATTGTCCTCGTCATCACTATCGCTCGCATCCTCCATGGCCTCTTCTTCGCGTTTGGAGGGAAAATCCATCGGCGGCCGTTCGTGGCCAGTCCTTTTTCCAAGGACACTGCGCAGCTGCAGGAAGACGAAAACAGCCGCCACCATGAATATAAGTGTCACGATATTGGAGGAATCCATGGGTTTCGCTATCCGGGTTTGTTTTTGACTGACGGGAATATAGAACGTTGAGTGTGATCATTCAAACCACGTGTCTAAATTCCCATATGCAGGAAAAGGACGCAACACTATGCCATTTTCGCTGATACCGTTTTTCCTGCTCGCCATCCCCCTCCTGGAGATTGGTGCGTTTATCGTCATTGGCGGGCAGATTGGTGTGGGTCTGACATTGCTGATGATCCTGGTCACCGCCATTGTTGGTTCGTTTTTGCTCAGATGGCAGGGCTTCGGGCTCCTGGCGAAAATTCAACATGAAATGAACAGCGACCGGGTGCCAGCCAGGGAATTAGTACATGGCGTGATGATCTTGGTTGCCGGCGTTCTCTTGCTCACGCCCGGGTTCATCACCGACAGTTTGGGCTTTTTACTATTTGTTCCCGCGGTACGGGATTTTGGTTGGACGTTCCTGAAAAGCCGTATCCATGTGGTGGGGATGCCTGGCGGCCAACGCTCCTCACCTTACCAGAATGAAGATGTGATCGATCTGGACGATGATGAGTTTGAACGGGCACCGGATCCTTCCTCTCCATGGCATGACGGAAAACGCTCCTGATCGCGTCATTCTGCGTGCCTTGTGAAGGCAGGAATCACGTGTTAGGCGCTGCGCGACGATTTTCCCAAAGAACTCCAAGAACAGGCGATTGAAATGGCCAAAGAAACCAAGAAGAAGGCAGAAGAGCAGCCCGCTGCAGCGGAAGGAAACGGGCAGCAGCCACAATTAAGTATCCTGACACAATATGTGAAAGACCTCTCTTTTGAGAGCCCGGGCGCTCCTTTGTCTTTGCGTCCGCGTGAAAAAGCGCCGGCGATCAATATCAATGTGAATGTGAATGCCAATCCGCTTGCGGAAAATGATTATGACGTGGTGCTGACGCTCAATGCAGCCGCAAAGGATGGCGAAACAGTGCTGTTCAACGTGGAATTGATCTATGGCGGTGTTTTCCGCGTCGCAGGGTTCCCGCAAGAGCATGTGCTACCGATGGTCTTTGTAGAATGCCCACGCATGCTGTTCCCATTCGCCCGTCAAATCGTTGCAGAGTGCACACGCAATGGCGGCTTCCCGCCCCTGATGATCGACCCGATTGATTTTGCACGCATGTTCCAACAGCGCATGGCCGAAGAGCAGGCCAAACAGAAAGTCACGAACTAGGCACTGTATTTGCGCCAGATCGCATGATCTCCGAGCCGCTCCACCATTTCGGTGTGAGCGGCTTTTTCTTTTGGCCCCAAGCGTGAGCCCAAAGGCTTTTCGCGTACCGGCAATTCGATCACGACACCAGCGCCTTGAGACGCTGCCACATCGGCAGTGGCATCATCGCTCTTCAGTGAGAAGGTCGCCTGTTTGCCGCCGACCAACTCAATATAGACCTCAGCGAGCAATTCGCTGTCCAACAACGCGCCATGCTTCTCGCGTCGTGAATTGTCGACACCATATCTTTTGCACAGTGCGTCTAGCGAGTTGGGACCCATGGGGTGCCGCCGCCGGGCCAGCGCCAATGAATCAATGACCCGATCCGGGTCGATGACGGGAAACCCGATCCGTGCAAATTCGGCATTGAAAAAACCGACATCAAAGCCCGCATTGTGTGCAACGAGCTTTGCATCGCGAACGAAGGTGAACCATTCTTCGGCGATCTGCGCAAAGGTGGGTTTGTCTTCCAGCATCTCATTTGAAATGCCGTGGACGTTTAGCGCGTCCGGATGAACCCGACGTCCCTGCGGGTTGATGAACACGTGAAAACTGCGGCCGGTCAGAAACCGGTTTTCCAGTTCGATTGCGCCGATTTCAATGATGCGGTCCTCGCGATTGTCGAGGCCGGTTGTCTCGGTATCAAAGATGATCTCGCGCACGATCGGATGCCACTCTTGTCGTGAATCAGTTTCCGTTGCTTAGCACCGGAGTTTGCATCAATTCACGCAGCGCGCAACGATTTGACGATTTCCTCAACGGCATTTCTGGCATGGTCAAAGCCGAACGATGTGTCGATCACAAAGTCGGCGCGTCGGCGTTTTTCATCGTCTGGTGTTTGCCGGGCCAAAATTTGCTGGAACTTTTGTTCTGTCATGCCGGGCCGCGACAGGACACGCTGACGCTGAATTTCCGGTGGCGCGGTGACGACAACAATTTTATCGACCCGCGCATCGGCACCGGTTTCGAACAATAAGGGAATATCGAGAATGACGAGCGGCGCTTTTTGTTCTCGCGCTTCGCGCAGGAAACGTTGCTCCCGTTCGCGTACCAGCGGATGCACGATTGCTTCCAAAGCCTGCATGGCCTTTTTGTCGCCCAAAACGGCCGCCGACAGGCGGGCACGGTCAATCTCACCATTTTGCACCGTTCCGGGGAAACGTCTCCCGACCGGGCCTACTGCTTCATTACGATAAAGATCATGCACCGTGGCATCGGCATCATGGACGGGCACCTTCGCGGCCCGAAAGAAATCAGCCGTCGTCGATTTGCCCATCCCGATCGATCCGGTCAGACCGACAATAATCATAATGCCTCGCCTAGATCCGCCAAAATGTGCTGGCGCAGGGCCTGATCGACTTTTGGCGCTTGACCAAACCAGGTTTCAAAACCAGGCACCGCCTGATGCAGAAGCATGCCCAGACCGTCGACCGTTTGCAGGCCGTTTTGCTTTGCCGCACGCAGGAAGGGCGTTTCGAGGGGCGCATAGACGATATCGGCGGCAATTGCCTCGGGCCGGGCCGTGTCAAAATGAATGGGCAGCGGTGGGGTATCGCCCATGCCGGCCGCGCTCGTGTTGATGATCACATCAAATGGTTGGAGGTTTTCTAGCGCGGTTGATAGCGGCATTGATTCGGCCCCGAATTCCTCAGCAAGCTTTTCGGCCTTCCCGGCTGTTCGATTCACGACCGTAACATTCTCATGGCCCGCATTTTTGCAAGCATCGATGATGGCGCGCGACGCACCGCCGGCACCAATAACGAGGCTTGACGATGCCGATGACCATTGTGGTGCGTGGTCGGTCATGTTGGCTGCAAATCCGTAAGCGTCCGTGTTGGTCACGTGCAGCTTCCCGTCCTGCACCCAAAGCGTGTTGGCGGCGCCGATGCGCGCGGCATCGTCGGTAATGACATCGACCAAGTGCATCAGCGCGGTTTTGTGCGGGATCGTCACATTGCCGCCAATCCAGTGGCCAGCGCGCACCTCATTAATGAAGCGTGGCAGCGCTGCCGGCTCTAAATCCACCCTTTCGTACGATCCGGCGATGGTCATTTGCTTCAGCCAAAAACCGTGAATGAGCGGCGACCGCGAATGAGCGATCGGGTGGCCAATGACGAAAGCCCGTGGATGGTCACCCATCGATCGCACCTAATTTGCGCAGCTCTTCCAACAAGGGCAGCAGGGGCAGGCCGATGATCGAAAAATAATCGCCATCCATCCGTTCGATCAGTTGAATGCCAATGTCTTCAATCTGGTAAACGCCAACGCTTTGGAAAACCTTCTCGCCGGTTTGCGCAAGATAGCGTCCGACGAAAGCCGGCGAGAAAGGCCGCATGGTCATATTCACGATGGTCATATGACGCCAGACGGTTTGACCATCGCGCACCAAACAAAGCGCTGAGTTGAGCTGATGGGTCTTTCCAGCCATCGCGAGCAAGCGCCGACGGGCCTCATCGAAATTGGTTACTTTGTGAAAAATCTCGCCATTCATGGATAGGGTCTGATCTGCGCCAATGACAAGAGCGCCGGGCGACCGGGCGGAGACATCGAGCGCCTTGGCCTCAGCCAGGAGTGAGGCGATATCTTCTGCATCGGCGCCGGTTTCAAGCAATGGTTTTTCTGCGGCACGTTCGTCGATCGCCGCGCCAAGAGCAGTGAAGGTCAAGCCGGCGTTTTTAAGAATCGCCTGTCGGAACGGGCTCGTTGAAGCCAAAACCAGAGTCACGCTTTTTTATCCTTTCGCCCCCTTAAAAATCGCGGGCATGTGAATCTGTGTGGAGCATTTGCGCGAATTGTCTGGCTGCGCAAGCGGCCTGTGGGTAGACGGCTGGTTTTTCCAACTGTGTACGGTTTGGCGGTTTTCTGTCCCCTTCTGTGAATCACGGGCGTGGACAAGCCTTGGCGTGATGTTCCTGTGCGTTTCATGTGAATCAATTTTCTCATGCGCCGAAATTGACTTGGTTAACAGAACCTTAATTCGAGCAGCTAAATTCTCCTGATGGGTGTGAATAGTGTCAAAAGAAGCAGACAAATTTTTTGTCAATCAACGGCTGGTGGACAAACTATAATCCTTGTAATCCACAGACTCTTAGAAACAGAAATATAATCCCTCCCTTCTTTCTTAGAGCTGGGCTGTGGATGGAAGGCTTATGAAATGGTGGAACGCAAAATCCTCGAGGTGATGAAGGGAAAGCGCTACGCGATACCGCCCTTATGGATTATGCGCCAAGCAGGCCGCTACTTACCTGAGTACCGAGAGACGCGCGCGAAGGCGAAGCATTTTCTGGATTTTTGCTATACGCCGGATCTTGCCGTTGAAGCGACGCTGCAGCCGATCCGTCGCTATGGCTTTGATGGTGCGATATTGTTCTCCGACATCCTCGTCATCCCTGATGCGCTTGATCGTGACGTTCATTTTGTCACTGGCGAAGGGCCAAAGATGCGCCCCTTAGCGGAGGGTGAGATTGATCGTCTTGATATTTCACGGGTGACAACGCACCTCGCTCCTGTGTTTGAGACGGTAAAAAGACTACGGGTCGCGTTGCCGGATGAAACCACTCTGCTTGGATTTTGCGGTGCGCCCTGGACGGTTGCCACCTACATGATCGCCGGGCATGGGACGCCAGATCAAGCGCCGTCACGTTTGATGATGTATCGTGATCCTACCGGTTTGGAGAAATTGGTCTACACCCTGGCTGATGCGTCAATCGAGTATCTGGTGGCACAAATTGATGCCGGCGCCGATGCGGTGAAGATATTCGATAGTTGGGCCGGCGTGATGGATCAAACCGCCTTTGAAACCTATTGCGTTGGACCGGTTAAAAAGATCATCGATGGGGTGAAGGCGGCCCGGCCAGGTACGCCGATCATCGCGTTTCCAAAGGGTGCTGGATATCAATATCGTGGCTATCGGGAAAAGACGGGCGCTGACATGATAGCGATCGATTGGACCGTGCCGCTTGATGTCGCTGTTGAGATGCAAAGGGAAGGCGCGATCCAGGGTAATATGGATCCGCTACGGGTGGTGGCCGGTAAGCCCGCGATCAAGCAAGGCGTGGCCCGCATTCTGGAAGCATTGAGTGATGGGCCGTTTGTGTTCAATCTCGGTCACGGCATCACGCCTCAGGCTGATCCCGACGATATGGCTTATCTCGTTAAATGCGTTCGTGGAGAAGCTTGATTGGTTGAGACAGTCGAAACACGATCGGGGCAGATTGCCCGGCGACGCGCCGGCGTTGCGCTCATTGTTTTTGTGCTGGCGACAATTGCGATTTTGGCGATCGCGCCAGATGATCTTTATCTCTGGATCAAAGCGTTCCACGTGATTGCAGTGATCGCCTGGATGGCGGGCATGCTCTATCTGCCGCGTCTTTTTGTTTATCATGCAGACGCACAAGCGGGCAGCGAGAAATCAGAGACGTTCAAGATCATGGAGCGCCGTTTGCTGCGGGTGATCATGAATCCTGCCATGATCATCGTTTGGGTGCTTGGTCTATGGCTAGCCTGGTATGGCAACCACTATGTAGAGGTGTGGTT
>JBCCRB010000044.1:0-11430 GCA_039208465.1 Pseudomonadota bacterium | reverse complement strand
TGGTCTTTGTCCGTGCCATGGGCAATGACAGAGCACATGTCTTTTTTGCGCAAAAAGGTGCTCGTGCCATGGATAATATGACGTTTGAACTCTCTTGGGTCATGCCGCTGATCTTGAACGCGGTGAAAGCGCTTTTCGTGTTGATCATCGGTTGGTTTGCCGCGCGCACCGTCGGTGGTGCGGTGCGGCGCAGCGTCAATGCAACACCGCAGATTGATCCAACGCTCGGCAATTTTGCTGCCAGCATTGTGCGCTGGGTCATCCTTTTGATCACCGGCGTTGCCATACTCGGCCTGTTTGGCATTGAAGCGACCAGTCTTGTCGCCATCCTCGGCGCGGCGACGCTTGCCATCGGTCTTGCGTTGCAGGGAACGCTGAGCCATCTGGCGGCCGGTTTCATGCTGATGCTGTTTAGGCCCTACAAGCTCGGCCAGTTTGTCGACATTGCCGGCACGAGCGGGACGGTGAAGAACATTGATCTGTTCGTCACTGAGTTGGTTACGCCCGACAATGTGCAGATCATCGTGCCCAATGGGCAGGCATGGGGCTCGATCATTACCAATTATTCCGCGCACAGCACCCGGCGTTGCGATCTCGTTTTCGGCATCGATTATGATGATGATGCCGACAAGGCGCGGGCGATCATCCTTGATCTGGCCCGCAAGGATGAACGCGTGCATGATGATCCCGAACCGTGGGTTCGCGTGACCAATCTCGGTGAAAGCTCGGTCGATATCACCGCGCGGCTCTGGTGTGATGCCGCCGATTATTGGGATCTCAAATTCACGATAACCAAAGCGGTTAAGGAAGCCTTTGATGCGCAGGGCATCTCGATCCCTTATCCGCATTCGGTGGAAATTCAGAAGAACGCTGCCTGACAGAGCGGTTGGAAATTACACCAGCTTTGAGCGGACGGGTTCCACCAGCCCGTCCTGCAGGGGCTGGATACGCTGCATCAACTCGCTGCGGTTGGATGCGATGTCGGCCACGGTCATATCATCCAGTACCGCCATGAAGGCGCGCGTCGCTGCCTGAATGCCGCGTGACAATTTACAAATGCCCAAAAGCGGGCAGGTGTTTGTGGACGGGTTGAAGCATTCAACCACTTCCAGCGGTCCTTCGGTCAGACGCACAACATCGCCAATGCGAATGTCTTTGGCGTCCTTTGCCAGGGAAAAGCCGCCGCCGCGGCCGCGCACGGTTTCGATGAAGCCTGCCTTGCCCAATTCATGCACCACTTTGCTGATGTGTGGACGGGCAAGGCCATGCACTTTCACGACATCATCAATGCGCACCAGATCGGGAGCGCGCAGCGCCGCGAGCTGCAGAGAACGCAGCGCGTAATTGGTATAACTGGTCAGCCTCAATGCGCTTCTCCCGAAAGCCTTAACTTTGCGCCCCCGGAAAGCGAAGTTACTCCGATTCGTGCCGATGCCAACGCGTCTATGGTCGCGTTGTCTTATGCGGCATGGTTCATTCCTCCGTCTGTTGCGGCGGCCACAGGAAGGATTCCAGCGTGTAGACCAGGATCGACAGGCCGATGGCGCCGAGCGCTGCGATGCCGAGGAACAGGATGATGTCGACCGGGCCGCCCAAATCGGCCAGATGCGAATTGGTCACCGTCAGGACCAGCGCGACGGCGGCGACCGCGCCAAAAGGCATGGATATCTGCGCCCAGAGGAATTTGCGCATCGACATGGAGCGGTCGCGGATCAGCACGTAGATGTAGCCGAGCGTGATGATGATCGCGGCCGCAACGAGCAGCCAGAAGAAGAGGCCGCCAAACATTTCCTCGAACACGGCGATCAGCGTTCCAAAAGTCAGTTCTTTCATTTTTTCCTCCTTACGCTTCGCCGCGCAACATGGCGTTGTAGGTCGGTTTCAAGGCCAGTTCCTTCATCAGCCAACTGATCCAAAGCTCTTCCAGCGGGGCGATCATGCCCGGGAACGAAGGGACCAGATTGTTCTTGTAGTCGAACTCGATCAGCATCGCTCGGCCGACCTTGGTAATCATCGGGCACGATGTGTAACCGCTATAAATTTCGGTGCCTTCATTGCCTTCGATGGCTGAAACCAGATGGTCTTCGACAACCGGCACCTGCCATTTGACGCTTGCCGCCGTTTTGCCTTTCGGCACACCGGCAATGTCACCGACGGCGAAGATCGTTTCATAGCGGCGGTGGCGCAACGTCTCCGGATCAACTTCGGCCCAGCCTTGATCGACCCATTTGTCGGCCCAAGACAGGCCAGCCTGGCGAACAAAATCGGGCGCGCGCTGCGGCGGGATGACGTGGATATAGTCATAGTCCACCTCCGTCTCACCGCCTTCACCGGTAAAGACTGCGCGCTTGGCGCCAGTATCGATCGATTTCAGCGTCTGTTTCATGCCGGCATTGATGCCGCGGTCGCCAAACAGCATGCGCACCTTTTCGGCCACGATCGGCACGCCGAACAGGCTGCCTTGTGGCGCGAAATAATTGATCTCAACCTTGCCGCGATTGCCACGACGCCGAGCAATATCATCGATCAGGAATGTATGTTTCAAGGGCGCGCCAGCGCACTTCATCTCGGTGGCGGGGCGGGTAAAGAGGCCGGTACCGCCTTCATCGGCGAATTTTGAGGCCGCCGCCCAGGTGCGTGCGGCATAGTCGGGCCCCGCGTAAAGCGCGCCGATGCCGTTTTCGCCAACCATATCAAGCGAGAACCCCTCGATTGCGTCATGGTCGAGCACAAGGCCCGGCGCCAGCACTAGATAATCATAGTCGAGCGTCTGGCCGCCCGTGGTTTCAATATTTTTTGCTTCCGGGTCGACGGCAGCGGCAGCCTCTTGGATCAAGGAGACACCGGCAGGTAACCAGTCGCTGGTGCGTGAAACCACATAATTTGCGGGTTTCAAGCCCGCTGCGACCAGGGAAAGGCCGGGCTGATATAGATGTTCCGGGCGCGGGTCGATGATCGTGATCGATGCGCCGTCGAGCCGTTTGATAAGCCGGTTTGCCAGGGCGGTTCCGGCGGCACCGGCGCCGATGATGACGATCTTTGCCGAAGTTCGCACCGCCTGCGCGCGTGCCTTTTTCTGCGCGATCGGCAATGAAACGCCGGCTGCGCCGGCGGCGGCCAGACCTAAAAACTGGCGTCTGTTTGTTTGCATAATGCCCTCCATCAACTGCGCAATTGGAAGTTGCAGTTTCTCCATATGTGGGCACTGTACGCCTTTGGTGCGTCTAAACATATATAGAAAATAGTTATATAATCGAAATGCTCTTGCCTGATGTGACTGGTGATCGGACAATGCCCTCGCGGGCGGTTTGCGATCTGTGCTAAAGATCATTGTCTTTCAGTGTCTTGCGATGGATATCAGCAACATGGGCCACGCGATCAGAACCAGTGTCATGAGTGAAGCCGAGCTGGATCGGGTGCTTGGCTGGGCCGCCGATGAGGGGTGGAATCCTGGCCTTGGCGATGCTGCGGCGTTTTTTGCCGCTGACCCGCAAGGGTTTTTTCTGACCGATGTGGATGATGATCCGGTTGCCGCCGTTTCGGTGGTCAATCATGATCCAGTGAACGCGTTTCTAGGCCTTTATATCTGTCGGCCGGAATGGCGCGGGCAGGGGCTTGGCATGGCCACTTGGGAAAGCGGGATCGCGCATGCCGGTGCGCGCTCGATCGGCTTGGACGGTGTCCCTGAGCAGGAGAGCAACTACCGGCTTTCCGGTTTTGTAAAGACCGGCTCCAGCCTTCGTCATGAGGGCCGGGTCGAGGGCCGATCGTCACCTAAAGTCCGTCCTATAACTCCCGACGATGCGCCTGCCTTGATCGCGCTCGATGCTGAGGCCAATGGTTTTGCGCGGCCGCGTTTTATGGGCAGTTGGCTGGCGAGTAAGCCGGATGTGCGCGGCACGAGCGTGCTCTTGGGCGACGGGGCGCCGGCCGGTTTCGCAACATGGCGGGCCTGCCGCAATGGCACAAAGATCGGGCCGATCATCGCGCCGAACCTTGCCGACGCACTTGAGCTGGTGGCGGACATCGCCATGCAACGGGTGGACGGGCCGCTGATCATCGACGTGCCGGAGAGCAATCACGCATTGCTGCGCGCGTTGGAGGGTGCCGGGTTCACCGTCCCCTTTGTGACCGCGCGCATGTATCGCGGTGCTGTGCCCGAGACCGGCGTGACCTTGCAATCCATCGCGACGATGGAACTTGGGTAGGGGCGGGCCTTTAAGCCCGCACGATCTTGTAGTTGAACTCGGCGTTGCCGACCGCGCCCCACATGCGCAGCCAGAACGGCATCAGGCCTTCGGTGCCGCGCGCTGCGGCGAGCGGCCCGAGATCAACCGGTTCTTGCCATCCGAATTCATTGAGCATGGCGATCGCGTCTTGCTTTGCGGTCTCATCATCAGCGCACACAAACACGTCATGGTCGCCGGGCACACGGCTTGGATCGACCATGAGCCGGTGGTTCATCGTGTTGAGCGCCTTGACCACGCGCGCATCCGGTAAGCAATTTTGCAGCTCCTCGGCGGCGGACGTGGTGTTGGACAGTTCCGGGATGAGCGTTGGCGGCATGCCTTTGGATGTGTCGAGCGGGTTGGTGACATCAATCACGGTCTTGCCCGCCACGGCGTCGTTGGTGACTGCGTCCGCGACGCTAAGAATGTTGCTACCGCTGACGGCAAAAATCACGCGGTCAGCCCATGTCGCGGCGTCGTGGAAGGTCGCCTGCGATGCGTTTGGTCCTTCCGCCGCGGCCCAGGCGACGGCTTTTTCATTGTCATCGGTACGCGCGCCCATGCGGACTTCGTGCCCGAGCGCAATAAGTTTGGTTGCCAATGAATGGCCAACCATGCCGGTTCCTAAAACAGCATATTTCATTTCAAGTCTCTCCTCGGCGGGTGCACGCTATGGTTGTTTGAAGATGCGCACCGGCACTCTAACTAGGTCACGGTCAAGATTGCCCGATCCAAAATTGAGCCGTGTGAAGTAAAGATGGGCAGTTCCATCCGTGGTTTCAAAGTTTCGGCTGGCGCTGTCATGATCGATCAGCGTCGGGTAGAGATAGACGGTCTGCGATCCGGTTGCGCGCCAGGGCAGCCTTGCTTCCAGCAGTGGCCAGCGGCGCGTCCAGGTGATCAGATTGCCCGATGATGCATAGTAAAAGCCGTATGGCTCCGGATCGCGGGTCGGATCGTTGCTCGTGCCAACCAAGATAAACCGGTCCAGCCCTTCGTGGCGCACCACGCCCTCATACATTTGCGCGATCTCGCCGACACTGATGGGCCGGCAATTGCCTGCGCGCAATGTGCGTCCCGTATCCCGGTAGGGGTCGGCAAATTGTCCGTCAAAGGCCGATCCCTTCCAGAACCGCCAGCTATCCGGATCGCTCAAATCATCGGTGCGCATCAGGCATGTATGCTGATCGCCGGAGGGGTATTCCTGGCGCTTTATCAGGGCATAGTAGTAGCCTCTATGCTGGACGATGTTGGAGGGGCTGAAGGCGCCGAAAATGCCTTCATCGGGTGCATAGGGGTGCGGGATGGACGCCACCAGATGGCCGGGCGGGTCAACCGGATGGTCAAAACTGCGCCCGGCGTCAGTGGAGACCGCCGCGGTGATCGTGTTGTACCAGCATTGAAAATAAGCGCGTGAGCCGCAGCCGGTGTTGTAACGGTGGCCCCAATATTCGGCATGCAACAGCGCGTGCACCGTCTGCCCCTCCTCGGTGTAAACGGCGGCAATCCATTCATGGTCGTCAAACTGCGACGGATCAGGATCATAGGCTGATTTGTGGATCGGCGTGCAATCAAGCTTGAGGCTGTCAAAATCATCGCCGCGCATCGCATAAGCGCTGTCATGGCTGAGGATCAGATTGATCTGCCCGTCGGCGTCGCGGAAGGCGCGTACCGGCAAATCCGGCATTTGTGCATCATCGCAGCGGTCCGTGGTCCAGTCGAACACGGTCTCCAGCGGGCCGGTCACTTCAATGGCGATGCCCGTTTTCGGCACGGGGAAGGGCGCAGGCGGATCGGCATCGGCCAAGGCTGACCCGCTCCAAACCACAGCAAGCGCGCAAACCAGCGCGCGTGAGATGTGAAAAACCATGCCGCATTCTCCTTACGTTAGCGCAGCGTAACAGGATGCCGCTTCGCGGGACAATGCTCTTGCGTTGCAAGGTTCGCGATCACTGTGCGTCGCCCAACAAAGGCAGCATTTGCAAATCAGTCGGGTCGGGCTTGGCGCCGGCAGCGGTCAGCATCGCATGAACCTGCCCGCGGTGATGGGTCTGATGGTTGATCATATGGACGAAATTGAAGCCGACATTGGTTTCGACGGTTTCATCGCCGCGGATCCACTGGACCGAACGGGCGAGGTCTTTCGTGGTCAGCGCGTCGGCAAAGGCGATGATGTCTTCGTCGAGGGCTGCGCGCTGACTTTTGAATGCCGCCCAGTCGCGCGGCGCGTCGGTATAGGGGTGGCGCGCACCGATCTGCGCGGCAGCGGCGTGGTCTTCGCGCAAGCGCGCCAGCCAGACCTTATCATCCCAGAAAATATGGTTCAGCGTTTCGGCGATCGAGCGGAAGAACGCGCCGCGATCTTGCCAACGCGCCGCATCGGTTAGTTGGTCGGCGGCGGTCAGCAAGGACCGGTTCTGCCAGCGATTATACCGGGCCATGGTGCGGGCAAACTCAGGCGTGATCATGTGACAAATCTCCGGGCAATTTTGCGCGTCTGACAGGCTAGCGCAGGGCGGCGCCGTTGCGTGCACATTTTTCCGTGTTAAGTGTCGATTAGACAAAAGCCAGCAAGGCTTGACAAATGTCAATTGAGCCGGTTTTCTCGCCTGCAGGGGAGAAGAACGTGCTGAACAACAAATCCACAGAAGAGGTGGCGCTGGGTATTCGGCGGCGCGTTTTCGAACACTCCATGCGCAACAATGGCGGCTATCTGAGCCAGGCCTGTTCGGCGGCTGAGCAGCTCGCCTTTTTGTACAATGAGGCGTTGCATCTGGGTCAACCGACCCTGCCGGCGGTGCCGAAAGCATTTGGCGGTGTGCCATCGGCCGACAATGCCGATTATCACACGGGCGCGGGCTATAACGGGCCATTTGAGCCGCATTATGATCGCTTGTTCATCGCGCCGGCGCATTATGCGCTGGTGGCCTATGCCACCTTGATCGAGGTCGGGCGGATGGATCCGGCTGGCCTTGAAATGTTCAATAAGGATGGCTCATCAGTCGAGATGATCGGCGCGGAGCATTCGCCTGGCATGGAAGTGCACAATGGAACGCTGGGCATCGGGCTTTCCACCGGCGCGGGGCTCGCCTTCGGGCGCAAGCGACGCGGCGAGAGCGGCCAGGTGTGTGTGTTCATGTCGGACGGCGAAGTGCAGGAGGGGCAGACCTGGGAGGCGGTGCAGGCCTGCGCGCACCATGGCATCGACAATGTGTGGGCGCTGATGGATGTCAATGATCAGCAGTGTGACGGTGCCATGGACAGTGTCATGGAAGTGCGTGACATCAAGGCCAAGTTTGAGAATTTTGGTGCGGTGTGCGTTGAGATTGATGCGCATGATCTGGATGCGATGCGCCAGGCCAAAGCAAGCAAACATGACGGCCAACCGTTGATCATTCTGGCGCGGTCCTCACCGACGCAAGGCATGGCGTTTCTGCAACGCCGGTTTCCGCGGCTGCATTATGTGCGGTTCAAATCGGAAGAGGAGCGCGCGGAGATGAATGTGTCGATCGCCGAAGAATTGGGTGTTGAGCCGGTCGATTACGGGCAAGGGGGACATTGATATGGTCGAGATGGTCAACCGTCCGTATGCGACAGCGTTTGAAAAGTTTGCCGCCGGTAATCCGGATATTCTGTGCCTGTCGGCCGATCTGACATCATCATGCGAGATTGACGGCTTCCGCGACCGGCACCCCGATCAGTTTGTCTCGCTGGGCATGGCCGAGCAAAACATGATGAGCTTTGCCGGCGGGTTGGGGCTGGCCGGGTTTCGCCCGTTTTTGCATTCGTTTGGCGTGTTCCTCTACCGGCGCCCCTATGATCAGCTCATTGCGTCGGTTGCCTATCCGCGCCGCAAGGTGCGGCTGATGGGCTTTTTGCCAGGGATCACGACGCCCGGCGGCATGACGCACCAGGCGATTGAGGATGTGGCAATCATGCGCTCGATCCCGAACATGACGATCCTGGAGACGGGCGATGCGACCGAGGTGGAGAGTATTTGCGAAGCGGCAGATTCCATCGATGGGCCTGTCTATTGCCGGGTGCTGCGCGGCTCGATCCCGCGGCTTTTCGATACGCCGTTGCAGGTTGGCCGCATGCGCGAATTGGCGCTTGGCGACGATGTGTTGATTGTCACCAGCGGGATTACAACCGAAGAAGCGTTGCGTGCCCGCCAGGCGCTGGAAGATGCTGGTGTATCGGTGCGCCATCTGCACATCAACACGATCAAGCCGTTCGATGAGGACGCGCTTTTGGATCATATCGGGTCGGTCTCCAAAGGCGTGGTGGTGCTTGAAAACCATGTTACCGAAGGCGGCGTCGGGTCACTTGTTGCCGAGATCATGGCAGACCATGGCGTCGGCAAGCGTCTCGTGCGGCTCGGTCTGAAAGACACGTTCGCGCATGGCGGCTCACGGCCTTACCTGATGAAGCATTATGGGCTGGACGCATCGGCCTTGGTTGCGGGCATCGAGAAGCTGCTTGGTGCCAATCTTTCAATCTCTGAATCGCAATTGACCGAAGCGCGGGTTGATGCGGTCCATTCGGCGGTCAAGGCGGAGGCGCTTTAAGTGGCGAGCGGCGACCGGTCTCGCGTCACCTATCTGATTGTTGCCGATGGAGAAGCGGCGGCGCGTGCGCGGGCGGTCGACATTGCCTATGAGCAGACGGTTGAGGTGCCCGATGATGTGGTGCCGGACGGCTACATCCGCGATGAGATTGTCGGCCAGGTGGAGACCATCGAAGCCGCGCCGGATGGGCGCTGGCGCGCGGTAATCTCCTATTCACCGGACAGTGTGGGCAGCGAAGCGGTTCAATTGCTCAATGTGATGTTCGGGAATTCGTCGATCCAGCAGGGCATTGCAGTTGCCGGGTTTGAGCCGGGTCCGGTGATTGCCGAACGTTTTGCCGGCGCGCGGTTTGGCGTTGCGGGCTTGCGGCGCTTGACGGGCACAAAACGCGGCGGGCTGATTTCACCGGTGATCAAGCCGCAAGGCTCGTCAGCGGCGGCGCTTGCCGAGATTGCCGGGCGCTGTGTTGCCGGCGGTGCCGACATCATCAAGGATGATCACGGGCTGACCAATCAGGCGATGGCGCCGTTTGACGAGCGCTTGCGCCGCGTTGGCGATGCCGTAAAGGAAGCCAATGCCAAGCATAGCCGCTCCGCGCTCTATTTCGTCAACATTAGCGGCTGGTCGGGCAATCCGGTCGAAGAGGCTTTCCTGGCGAAAGAGCAGGGCGTCGGCGGTGTATTGATCATGCCGGGCCTGCTCGGCTATGCGCTGGCGCACCGGCTGTCCAGCGATCCGGCATTTGGGTTGCCGATCATGACCCATCCGTCTTTCACCGGCCCGTTTGTGCTGCATGCGGACACCGGCATGAGCCATGCGATGCTGTATGGCACCGTGCAGCGGCTAATGGGCTCTGACATTTCGGTGTTTCCCAATGTGGGCGGGCGGTTCGGCTTTTCGCGCGATGAGTGCCTGTCGATCGCTGCGGCATGCCGCGACGGGCAGGGGATCGGTGCGCCGATGATGCCGTCGCCTGGCGGCGGCATGAGCGTTGATCGCGCGGCAGACATGGTTTCGATGTATGGCGAGGATGTCGTCTTTCTGATCGGCGGCAGCCTGTTACGGTCAGGCGCGCAGATCGGCGATGCGGTCAGGGCGATGCGCGATGCGGTGGACGCTGCGTTGGGGTGAGGGTGGCGTTGTTTTTGCCCGCGCGATCTACAACAATTTGCAGCGCGGGCTGGCCAACATGGCATTCATTGGCTACCGGAAATTGACGAATTAGGTGCCCTGAAAAGCTGAGCCCCGGGCGCATACCAAAGGCAGAGGCGGGTCCGGGGCTAACAAGGTTGATATGACCAGTCCCACGCCAAATGTCAATAATTTTGACCTGAACGACGGCATTCTCGATGAGCTGGAAGCCTCCTTGTCGGCGGAAAGGCTCGGGACATACCTGACCGCCACCGGCGGTGATCGGGCTGGAGCTGTCAAGCTCTACACCTGGAACACGGCGGTCAGCGCGGCCTTTTATGGTCCGCTTCAGGCCCTTGAGGTAGCCCTTCGCAACGCGATGAACCGAGAGCTAGCCAGCGTCTATGGACAGGAATGGTACGACAACCGCAAAGCTGGTCTCGATGGTGGCTGTCTGGCACGGGTGGAGCAAACCAAACAGGCGCTGCGTAAAGACAAATATCCGGACGATGCGCCACACGTTATCGCTTCGCTCTCATTCGGGTTGTGGGTGTCGCTACTGGGGGCGGGCGGTTTCATCAATCGGAAGACGAAAACTAAAGCCAATTACGAGATGACGCTCTGGCGTCCTGCTCTCAGGCGGGCGTTTCCGCACGCCGCCAACATCTCCCGCAAGGACGTTCATGCACCGCTGAACTTCCTGCGCACTTTCAGGAACCGGATAGCGCACCATGAGCCGATCTTTGCGCGGCACCTTGAGAAGGATTACGAAAACATCCTTGAGGTCGCTGCCTGGATTGCTCAACACAAACGGGCGTGGATCGAGGCGCACAGTAGGGTGCCAGATATACTGGCAACGCCCCGAAATGCGGAAAACCTGAAGTTCTGAATATCATTAAATCCAACACAGAAAATCGAAGTGACCACTGCCCTTCGTACGGTCGTTCCCCGTTTCGCCCCGTCGTCTCCATCGGCCGCGCCTATTCAGCAAACGCCATCATTGGAAGTTGATGCCACCATCAACAACTACGCTTTGGCCGGTGATCGACGAGGCTTTGCAAAAATAGACGACCTGACCTGCAACATCCTCGATCGACGTTGTTACGCCGAGCGCGGCGCGGTTTTTCCAGCGATCGTACACTTCCTTCGGGCCGCCGCTGCCCAGACCGGTCTCTGCCATCAGGCCGGGCGAAACACAATTGACCGTCACGTCGGGCGCAAGGCTGGCAGCGAGAAAACGGGTCAGGGGCACAATGGCAGCCTTGCTCGGCGCGAAAGCCCGGTCAGCGTACCAGTCACCGTGGCCGAGCGTAGAGCCGATATTGACGATACGGCCCCACTTTGACGCGCGCAGATGTTGGGCGGCGCTGCGTGCCAGCAGATAAGGTCCGCGCACATTGACGGCCATCATTTCATCCCAGATTTCGGGCGTGAAAGCTTCAAGGTCGCCAGGCTGGATTTTGTGGCCGCCCATCGCGATGGCGGCATTGTTCACCAGGATG
>JBCCRB010000043.1:0-11452 GCA_039208465.1 Pseudomonadota bacterium | reverse complement strand
TATTACCTAACCTCATCGGCAATTATTTAATTGGAACAAAGTATCTTCTGAAACGTCACCAGGGCGGGACAGAAGATGATCAGTCAGCGTGCGCAGAAATACGGAAGATCTATTCTTGTAACGACGGCTATTGCAGCCGGCAGTCTTTTGGCCATGACAGACCATGGCGCTGCACAACTTGCCGTCGAAAAACAAAAATTGTCCAATATCACCTTGTCGGCACTGCGGACCTTGCAGAACCCCCTATATTGGGCAGGTTTCGGGGCCGGCTCCCGGGATCAAGAAACCGCGCACGCGGACCCGTTGGACGCCTCGGTGCAAGATCAGTGGAAAATGGCGATCAGCGCTATTGCCCGGCTATCACTGCCGCAGCGGGAAATCGTCAGAAAAACCAGTCCAAAACCGCGAACGCGCCTGTTTGGTGCAACGCCTGTCCGGTTCGGCGCGATACCATCGGCACGACGCCTGTCGGCGGCAATGCAAGAGGGTGCTGTTGAACCCGCAACAGCGATGCGCTGCGCGACGGCTATTTGCGAAGCTGTCATCGACCGCATTCACGGTGATGCCGATGATGCGCCCGGCTTCATGGCGCTCGTTCAGCGCATAAACACGTCGGTCAATGCGCAAATCCGCTACGCCGCTGACACTGAAACTGTTGGCCAACTGGACCATTGGTCGATGCCGGCGGAAACGATCGAGCGTGGCGCGGGCGACTGCGAAGACTTTGCAATCCTGAAGATGGCAGCGCTTGAGGAAGCAGGCGTGCCGGCAAAATCGATGTCCGTTGTCGTGCTCAAAGACACACGGCGGCACCTCTATCACGCGGTTCTGGCGATACGCACCAATGCCGGCTTCCTAATTCTCGACAATGCCCGGGACGACGTGCTGCTGGACAGCCAAATCCCCGAATACCGACCGCTCTATTCCGTCGGTGCGGCCGGAAATCACATCTACGGATATCGGCAGAACACGCAGACGGCGCTGTCTTTGGGAAATTTCAATGAGATTGCACCAGGTGCCGGCTATTAAGACCGCGTGCCGGCTGTCATTGAACAATCGTTGACAGCACAATGGGTTCATCGGCGCTTGGCACCAAGGCCATGTTAAGTTTGCCGCGAACGCGTTTCTCCGCAATGCCGATGGCAAATCCCGAACTGGTCGGTCGACCCCTGCTTTCCTGCAGTTCATTGATGACGTCTTCGATCTTGGTGTCGAGTGTCAGGGCAAGATTGCGAAACGCTTCCTGGGACGATGGTCCCGAAAAGCCGAGCTGAAGGAAGGCGATGAAAGGCCCATTATAGTGGACGATCCGGCGCGATGACGTCAGCGCAAAGGCAGGGCTCGGTATCGAGTGCACGATGGCAGCCACATGGTCTGCGGCCATTCGCGTTTCAAATTCCTGGCAGCGATTGATGTAATGCTGGGCCACATAGGAGCGAACGGCCGAGCTCAGGCTGCCGCCCTCGTCAGTGCGGTCGTGCACAGCGGCAACGAGATCGCCGACCGTCATGCCGCGCAATTGTGATATCTCCGAAAGCCCGCGCCAATAGATCTGCTCCAAGCGCAAACCGCGACGGACACCGCCGGCCATAACGGCGCGAAAATGCGGCTTTGCGTCATCATCGCCGGGTTCATGCGCCCTCATCGCTCGGTCAGGGCCTCTTGTTGCGCTTTGGTGACGGGTTTGAGAAGGTAATCGAGCACGGTTTTACGGCCCGTCAGGATCTCCACCGACGCCACCATGCCGGGTCGGATCTCGTGAAAATTGCCGTCCTTTCCAAGTTTGGAATCACCGGTCTGAACGCGCACCTGGTAAAAGGTGTCCCCCGACTGCTCATCGACGATGCTGTCGGCGGAGACATTGGCCACCTCGCCACGCAAGCCGCCAAAGATTGAGAAGTCGTAGGCTGTGATCTTGACCAACGCCTCCTGGCCGGAGGTCACAAATGCAACATCACGTGGGGACAGGCGCGCTTCGACCAGAAGCGTGTCGGTCGTTGGAACAACACCGGCGATGACCGAGCCGGCCTGCACGAATGCACCGAGCGTGTTCACGTCGAGCGTGTTGACGATACCATCAACGGGCGATCGGATATCGGTGCGCTCGACAAGATCCGTCGCACCCGAAATGGTCGCAGCGACAACGCCTAACTCGGCATAAGTGGCGCTCAACTCTTCACGCGCTTCCTGCTGAAACTGGGATTGCAATTCCTCAATCTGCAAACGGGCCTCATCAGCCGCCAGTTCCAGGCGCGTGATGCTCTGCTGCGTGACGGCCCTTTGACCTGCGATGTCCTCGATCTCGCGATTGAGCTGCAACAGGTTGATTTCGGGATGCAGGTTACGGCGAACCAGCGGTTCGATTTGGTCTCGTTCCGCGGTCAGCGCCGCTTCCAGATTGGTAAATCGGGCCAAATTGGCACGGGCTTCCTCGACCTCGCCCATCCGCTGATCAAAGCGCGATTGGAGAACAGAAGACCGGTTCTGGAAATTTTCGCGCCGGGCCGTCAGCAGCTCTGCTTCGTTCGCGCATGTTTCAGGCGATGTCTGCGCGATTGTGGGGGGACACTGGAACGTGCCGCCTAAAAAATCATCGATCTCGATCTGAAGCCGGGCGATCTTCGCTTCAAACGAACGCGCACGCGCTTCGGATTCGCCCAACGAGGCGGTGTTGGCCGTATCGTCGAGCCGAACCAACAGGTCGCCGCGCCTGACTGTTTGGCCGACCGTGACGGCGATTTCTTGAACCACGCCGGGCTGGCTGGCTTGAACAATCTGTGTGCGTGACATCGGGATCACACGCCCGTCGCCTCGGGCGATCTCGTCCACCTCAGCCAGAGCGGCCCAGGCGAAAAACGAGATGACGATCAAAACCACCAGAAAGATGGTCGCCCGCGCAAAAAACGGTGCCCGATCCAGCTGATCCGATCTCATGACGTGCCTCCTGCCGCTTTCTGCTGCAGTGCTTTGATAACATCGTTCTTGGGGCCATCGGCGATCAGCCGGCCGGCATCAAGAACGAGCAAACGGTCCACCAAGTCGAGCATGCTATGGCGATGGGTCGCCACGATCAGCGTAACGTCGTTTCCAAAAGCATTGCGCAGATTTTGAATCAGTTGCCGCTCGCTTGCCATATCCATCGCACCCGACGGCTCGTCCAGAAAAACAAGTTTGGGCTTGGCGAGCAAAAGCCGCGCGATCGTGACCGCTTGCTTCTGGCCGCTCGACAGATTGCTCCCGGCTTCTCCCACATTCATATCAAAGCCGCGCGGATGCCGGGCGATGAACTCCTGGATGCCGGATCGTCGAGCGACCTCTACGATTTCCTCATCGGTTGCGCTCGGTTTGGCGAGCAGGAGGTTTTCCTTGATCGTTCCAGCAAGCAAGTCGCTGTTTTGACCAGCCAGGGCCACCGCCGTGCGCACTTCTGCGGGATGGTACTGTCGAACATCGATACCATCGATCAGCACGCGGCCGTCAGTTGGTTCATACAGCGCGCCCAAAAGGCGGCCTATGGTCGTCTTGCCGGAACCGATGCGGCCGATAATGCCCACCCGCTCTCCAGCGGCAATGCGCATCGAGATGCCATCAAGTGCGTTGTGGTCCGTATTGGGATAGCTGAAGCTCACCTTGTCAAACACGATGCTGCCACTGTTGACCGTGCGATTGACGAAGCCCGTGCTCGCCGGCACGTCTTCAGGCTGGCTCATAATGTCATTGAGTATGCGCAGCGACAGATTGACTTGACGGAACCGTGTGAGGGTCATGGCGAGCTGGCCAAGCGGCGTCACCGAGCGTCCGGCCAGAATAACCGACGCGATGATGGCGCCGACCGTAATCGTGCCACCCTGAAAAAGGTATGCACCCCACACAACGATGCAGATGCTGACGAACTGTTGGACAAACTGCGTGGCATTGACGGCGCCGGCGGAAATTTCCTTTATCTCTTCGCTTGTATGCGTGGAGTTGATGGTCAACTCGCGCCATCGGCGTGTCAGTGCACCTTCTGCACGCATCGCCTTCACGGTTTCCGCAACGGACATAACCTCAACCAGCAAGGCTTGGCGTTGCGCCGCCTCATTGGCAGCTGCCGCAATACGTTTGGCGATCCGGTGCTGGGCGACCAACCCAATCACCACAACCGCAACCAATGCGATCGCAGGCACTAGGGCGATAGGACCGGCAATCATCCAGATGACCAGGATGAAAATGAAGACGAAACAAGTGTCGATAAATGTCGCGATCGTGTTGGACGAAAAGAATTCCCGGACCAGCTCATACTGCATGACACGATTGGCGTAATCGCCCGTTGCCAACGGTCGCGCCGACAAGGTCGTGTTCAGAACCTTTTCGAAGATCAGTTGCGAAAGGCGCAAATCCACCTTGCGGCCGGTGTAATCGATCAGAGCTGCGCGTGCGGTCTTCAACAAAAGGTCGAAAACAAGCGCCAACGCAACACCCAAAGCCAGCACCCAAAGCGTCGCGATGGCCTCGTTCGGCAGCACGCGGTCGTAAACGTTCATGACGAACAAGGGCGAGGCCAACGCGAGTATGTTGATGAACAAGGCGGCCAGAGCGACCTGCGTATAGGATCGCCAGAACGGCCTGAGCGTGCCGAAAAACCAATGCCGCTTTTCGATGCGCGTGTGATCATTGTCGAACGGGGTGGTCGAATCGTTCAGATAGACGCGGGAAAACGAGTGAAACAAATTGTCGGCCCACGCCGACAATTCTTTTCTGGTGACAATAGCGGAGTGTGCGCTGCCCCCCAGACCAACGCAGACGAAGCTGCCGTCGTCGGTTTCTGACAACAAAACGAGGTACTGGCCGTCTCCCGTGGAAATGATGCCCGGTAAGTCGGCGTTGCCCGATATCAGCCTTTTGGCTGTTGTGGTTTCCGACGAGAGCCCGATCCGTCTGCCCAGCCGTTCAATCAGCTCGGCGTTCGGACGTTCCAGACTGAGATCATCGAAACCGAAGAAAAGCACGGCGGCTGAGCTGGGCCGGCTGAAATGGCGGGCGATCTCGGCAAATGCCTCACGAAAGCCCAAGCCGACACACGCTTTGTCGGTCTGTGCGAACACTTCGCGCTTGTTCACCGCTCGACCCTAGCCGCCCTTGAGCGGTGCCAGCAAGTCAAGCGGGTCATCGGCAACCTGACGCGATGGCAAACGCTCATAAGCCGGATTTTCCGATGTGGGCGGTACAGCAAACTCGGCACGGGCATAAGGCTCTGCCTGTGGCAACAAATTCGCGTGTAACGTGTCCGTCAGTGTGCCGACCGCAGCAAGAAGCTGATAGTCCGCGAATACGGAGGCGTATTCCGCGGTCTTTGCCAGCACCGATGTGTTAAAGCGCGTATCCTGGGCGCTGAGAACATCCAACAAGGACCGCTCTCCCACGCGCAACTGATCGCGGTAGGAATTGACCAACTGCGCATTGATGTTGGCTTGCCGCTGCAACTCTCCCGCCAATTCAGCCCGTTTGGCCCGGCGATTGTAGGCTTCGCGAATGCTCTCCTCTACCTCGCGATGCGCCAAGGTCAGGTTTTGGCGTTGCTCGCCTGCGCGGCGAATGCGCTCTTGGACCTGGGAGGTGTTGCGACCACCATTATAAAGGTTCCAACGTGCAACAATACGGGCTTCGAAGTCGGCAAAGTTGCCTTCCGAACCATCCACGTCGTGCCCAAGCCGGCCACGCGCCTCAAAGGAAACACCGGGTAGCGACGATGACCGGGCTGCGCGGACTTCCGCATCCGCAAAATCAACATCGGCACCCACAGCTGCCAACCTCGGGCTGGTGATCCGCGATTGTGCGACCGCCGCGCCGACCGATGTAGGTACCGCACCACGAAGCGATCCGGGGTGACGTAATTGACCGGGATGCGCGCCAACAAGACGAAGGAACCTGATTGACGCTAATTGCAGCTCTTCCTCGGCTTGCGTAAGCCGTGCACGGGCAGCCTGAAGACGCTCCAAACCTTGCTGCCGGTCGACAAAAGTGAGTGTTCCGCCCTCAATGCTGCGCGAAATATCCGAAATGATTTGCTGGTGAACATCAACGTTGCGTCGTGCTAACGCAATGATCTCGTGCTGCAGCAGCATCTCGAAATATTCTTGTGACACCGCCAACGCGATCGCTTCAGAACGCTCCTCAACGCGGAACGATGCGGCATCGACACGAGAGGCTTGACGCTCGACTTCGGAACGCGCCGCGCCGCCATCAAAAATCGACTGGCGGAACGTCACACCAACATCGGCCGGGTTCAGGACCTCATCTTCGGTGCCAAGCCGGCGCCGACCGGGACTATCCAACGCACGAACGCCAGCCGACGCTTCAAGATCAACTGTGGGAAGGAACAAACCGCGCGCCTGACGCAGCTCAAATTCCACTGCTTCCCGGTTCTCCGCGGAAGCCAACACATCAGGATTCGTTTCCAGGGCCGTCGAAACAGCCTCCTTCAACGTCATGGCACTCAAAGGAGCTGACAACGCCAAAAATACCGCCGCTGAAAGCCCCGTCGCTGCCAACCGAGATAAAATCGATTGCACTTTTGTTTCGCCCTGCTTTACTTGACCTCTATTACAAGGCTTCTCTCAAGCAAAGACCCTATTTTTTATAATCTCGAAAAATCGATGGTTGTTGCTGAATCGCTACAGCGTTTGACAATTCAAAAGGATCTGAACCATGGCGTTGCGACTTTCCGGTCATCCGCGTTCTTCCAGCTTACCTTGGGTCACGTTCGCATTTCTTTTCGGCCTTGCGACCACCGCCCACGCAACAGCAACAATTTCATGTGGGGGTATCGACGCAAAAGCCGACGTGGATGTCTTGTTTGGCGCCGGTCCCGTACCATCCGTGCTCGATGTGACGTTCAGTGTGGGGTCGCAAATGTACTCAACGCAAGGCAGAGAGGGCATGAGCGAAGCTGTTATCGCGCGCGCCTATGTGGATGACGCCATCATGAATATCGACTTGATGGACGATCAGGTCAGCGTTCACTTAGCTTCCATCCGGGTGTTGCGTTTTGAGAGCGAAGCCAGCGGCCCGTTCCAAATAGGCTACATCCGATTGCGCGACCAGGCGCCGATCGGCATCATGTGCGATGGGCCCTGATCTGCGTCATTCGACACTGCAGCTTGGGCGGCATGGCGGGCGCCATGACCCTTATCTAAATGCCAAGCTGCTGCATAGATAAGGCAAGTGCGGCTTGGCGGTCGGGATCGCGCAAACTGAACAAAGACCAGAAATGCTGTTCGGAATAGCCCCGCTTCAATGAATCAAGTTTTTGCATCGCGAACTGGGTTTTTTCGGCCTGTCCATAGCTGTTGAAGATCGCTGCTGCGATGATGCAAACATAAAGATGTGCATTGGGGGCGCGCACTGAAAGGTCTGCAAACTTGACAGCCTGCGCCTCATCCTGACGCACAAAAGCGGCCATTGCGCGCGCGCTCAACATGGATTGCAGATGCGGATCGATCGGGCTCAGCTTGATCGCGGAGCCGACGTGCCGATCTGCCAGATCGCCCTGGCAAATAATCGCATTCAGCTTGCCATTATTATAGTGCGCAAAGGCATAGTTTGGGTTCAAGTCAATTGATCGATCCACCCAGCTGATGGCTTCGTCAATCTCCTGATGTATCCATTTGGCGCGGCCAAGCACCAGATTGCAGAACGGATCGTAGGGGTCCAGATCAACCGCTTTTTCGGCCAAGCTCAGCGCTTGTGCCCGGTGTTTTGATTTATCGGAACCAAAGCCGAGATTGTAGTTCTCCAATTCGGTGTAGGACAGACCGGCATAGGCTCGGGCAAACCCGGGATCATGGTCGACGGCATGACGAAACGCGTGTTCCGCCTTTTGGTTATCGGCTCCATTGAAACGGTACAGATGATGGACACCCAAATGATAATGGCCCCAGGCATCCATCTGCCCGTGCGCGCTTTTCAATCCAATGTCCGCTTCATTTATGGCGACGCGATGTTCGACTGCATTGGACACGCAGCTCGCTATCGTTTCCCTGATCGCAAAGACGTCTTCCAGCGGTCCTGAGAATTGTTCGCACCAGATCACGCGTTGACTGGGCGCGTGCGTCAACTCCGCGTAGATCGATAGCCGGTTCGCAAAAAGCTCGACCGAACCTGACAGCACATAGTCGGCAGCCAAGCGCGAAACGATGTCGTCGAAATTGATATCCGTCGGCCCAAATCGAAACGCGGAGCCGCGTGCGATTACACCGATCGATTTCAAGCGGGAAAGCGTTGCAATCAGTTCCGTTGGCAGCGCTTCTGCGATTGCCCCATGGCTGCCTTGCGTGCCGAGCAGTTTAAACGGCAAAACGGCAATCGCTGGCGGACTAGCGATCTTCTTGGGCGCGCTTTGCTGATCAGCGACAGCTGGAACAATGGGGGCGGCTGGTCCGTTCGAAATCAGTTTGGCGTCGCCGACAAAGCGAAAGCCACGTCCATGGATTGTTCGGATGAACTTTTGCGTGGCGCCATCGTCGCCAAGCGCGCGTCGTATTTGCTTGATCGCGCCGGAAAGCGATGAGTCCGTGACAATGACGTCCGGCCAGACCTGTTCAAAAATCTCATCCTTGGTCACCACGCGGTCGGCGTGCCGGACGAGAAGAAGCAAAAGATCAAAGCTTTTTGGTTCAAGCGCCACCGGATTGCGGCCGTGCCGCAACTCCAATCGCGCCGTATCGAGGACGAACTCTTCAAACTCGAAAACCATCAGGCGAGGCTACCATCACTCTGGCTGATGACAAAGCAGGCAACGGCTTGCGCTCGCGTTGAGCGCGCCCTCGAACCGTTCCGCCACAAATCATCAGAAAATTCTCACACTTCCCCCAAGCGCGGATGAGGCCTGGCGCTTAGGCGACGGCGCTGGTGGGGCCGCTACGAGAGCCATGCCCCTTATCGCAACCGTTCCAAACTTAAGGAAAAACAATGCCTCGTTCATTCGTCTTCGCCTATGGGGTCATCGCATATCTGCTGTTTCTAGCCGTTTTCACCTATTTGGCTGCCTTTTTGTTGGGTATCGCGCCCAAATCCATCAACGACCCGGCAGCATTGTCTGTGCATCCGCTTCCGGCGGTCATGATAAACCTGTCCCTGATCGCCTTGTTCGGCGTCCTGCATAGCCTGTTGGCGCGTGACCACGTCAAACGGCGATTGACCAAAATCATCCCGGCAGCCGCCGAGCGCAGCACCTATGTCGTTCAATCAAGCCTGTGCCTCGGCCTGATGATGTGGCAATGGCAGCCGATCAGTGCACCCATCTGGCAGTTTGATGGTGCCGCCTCTTTTGCCTTCTATGCCATGTTTGCCATCGGGGCCGGGCTGGTACTCTGGTCAACCTTTCTCATTGATCATTTCGAGCTCTTTGGCCTGCGCCAGATTTGGACCCATCTGAAGGGCAGGGCCATGCCGGCACCCATCTTCAAAACGCCCGCGCTTTACCGTTTCGTACGCCATCCTATGCAGCTGGGTGTTATTGTCCTGCTTTTCGCAACGCCCCAAATGACCTTTGGCCATTTGTTGCTGGCAGCCTCGATGACAGCCTACATCTTTGTCGGTCTTTACTTCGAAGAACGTGCGTTGGTCCGCCAATTCGGCGATCGCTATCGCCTTTATCAGGCGCAGGTTCCGCTGCTGTTTCCCGGGTTTGGCAAGATCAACCGCCCTCAAGGTCAAAGGGTGAACTGATGAATTATCGTACGATGTTTGGCCCGGTGGAAAGGTCAAACAATTATGGACGCGCCATCTGGGTATTGCTGACAATTGCAATCGCGGTTTCCGGGCTTTCCGGGTCGCTCAATATGTCGGCAGCAAACACGCATCGTCACAACGAAGGCGTGCACCCTGGTTATCAATGTGTGCCGCTGTGCGGGCATGATCTTCGCCCACCTTTGGAAACTGGCCGGAGCAACCACCCGACGACGCTTTAGCTCCACAGGGCCCAAACAGAGGCAAGGTCTATTAGGTTCATGACCCCATAGACCTTCCTATTTTGAAAGCATGCTGCGCGCGAGTGTCGTCGTGCTGATGACGCGCCGAGCTAACACACCAGCGGCATAACGATGAACATCGCCGGCTATGTCAGGGTTTACGCGTTCGAGCCTTTCAATATCGATGCGCAGGATTTCCACCTGGGTTTCCGATATGACGTCGGCTGTCCGAACACCGTCGGCATAGTGCGCCAATTCCCCGATCAACGCACCATGTCGAAACTGCGCGACACGGACCCGGGTACCATCGAGGCGCTCAACCATGGCGCGCATCTGGCCTTGCAAGAGAAGATAGAGGTCACGGCTCTCAGTGCCCGCTTGGAACAAGACGGTTTCGGGCGCCAGTTCCAGGCGCTCAACCGGCCCGTCTTTTTCGATCAAATCGAGTAGAACCCTGATCAACCGCATGCGGGCCGTGGGGCCAGCTGGCTTGGGCATATCAGCCAGCAGCAGCTGCTCTGCGACTTCCAGCGCGGCGTCTTTTTCCGCTTTAAAGCGTGGGGCGGCAACCGGGGCGCAAGCCTTGATGATTTGTGATCTTTGCTCTTCATCCACCTGGACAAAATAAAGGTCAACTGGCGCTTTGTGCGCATCGCGCACGATGCGGGCAAGGCTCTGGATCGCGGATACATCAAGGCCCTGAACATCGGTGAAATCGAGAATGATCGCGCGCGGGGTCGGAACCGTGAAAAGCTCACGACGAACCGTTTCACGCAGGGCATGCGCCGTACCGAAAAAGATGAACCCGTTAAGGTGCAGGATGACCACACTGTCACCATGGTCAGCCAGCCATGATAGCTCCCCCATGGGCCGTTCGACGCGACTGCGTTCGCTCGCCAGCGTCGTGCGTGAACGCACGCTGTCGATCTTTGCATAGGTGAGGAGGAAAAGGATAATCGCGGCGACAAGCCCAACGAAAACCGCCCACAGGAAACCTGCTGTGCCGGCAACCAGAACGATGCCCGCGACAACGGCATAGTCGAAACGCGAGAGCTTGTCCCAGGTGTCTTTGAGCCAGGTCCATAGCAAATCAATTCCGATAAAGATCAACAGGGCGCCAAAGACCCCAACGGGCAGGGAGCCGAGTGTCGATGCACCGAACACAAGAGCCAGCAAACATCCGGCAGCACCAAAATAGCCCGGCAATCGTCCTGTAACGCCAAGATTTTTCGCAATGATCGGTTCAGTGACCGACTGGAAACCGGGCAAACCCCCGAAAACGGCGCTGCCAATATTGGCAAGACCTGTCGCGCGCAAATCCTTGTCTGTATTCAGGTCCCGTTCGAAGACTTCTTCCAGGCCGGAAATATTGAGAACCGTACCGAGAAGCGTCAGCGCGATGACGGCAAGAATAAGCGGCGTTTGCTGGAAAATCATCCACCAGTCGGCGCGCCAAACGACCGTCGGGTCGAGTTCGCTGATAAAAGTCGATCCGCTGAACG
>JBCCRB010000042.1:0-11580 GCA_039208465.1 Pseudomonadota bacterium | reverse complement strand
CTTGATCGTCAACCGGACAACTTCATCGGGGATTTGCAGATAATCATCTTCAAATTCGCCCATCAGCACGACCGGCCATTCAACGAGGCCAGCCACTTCTTCAAGCAGGCCTTCATCTTCGACCAGCTCAACGCCATTGGCAAAAGCCAGATTGCGGGCGTCGGTCGCGATCATGTCTTTGCGCCGTTCAGCATCAAGGATCACATGGCGCTTGGCGAGTTGCTCGGCATAATCATCAAACCGCCGCACCTTAAACGTATCACCGGCGTGAAAACGATGCCCGTGCGTTGTGTTGCCGGCAACAATGTCGTTGACCTCGAACGATACGACCACCGGTTCTTCCGTTTCGGGCCCGTAGGTACACAGGATCGATTGCAACGGCCGCACCCAGCGCAGCGATCCAGGCTCAGCCGATGCGGCGCCCCAGCGCATGCTTTTCGGCCACGGAAATCCCTTGATGATGCCTGGCATCACTTCAGCGATAATCTCCTCGGCGGCACGGCCCGCTTTGCGGATCGTGGCAACGTAAAAATCGCCCTTCTTCGGATCGGTTTTGACGGTCGCCTCGTCGATTGACGCCAGACCCGCCCCGCGTAAGAAGCCGGCAATCGCCTTTTCCGGCGCATCGGTGCGCGGTCCTTTACGCTCCTCCACAAGATCGGCGGAGCGGGCGGTCACACCGCGCACATCAAGCGTCAAGCGCCTTGGTGTCCAATAATCGCCGGCTGCTTCATAAGTCAGCCCGCTGTCGACCAGGGCGTCGGTCACGAGCTTTTTCAGATCGCCAGCCGCTTTGCGTTGCATACGCGCGGGGATTTCTTCGCAGAAAAGTTCAATAAGAAGATCGGGCATGAAAATCGTTTGTACTGGACTAGTCGAGGTCTTGCCCGAAAGCGATATCGTGTCCGTCCAGGTCCTGGATGCCGAACTCAAGAACGCCATAGGGCTTTTCGTGCAGTTCGTAATCGATCCGCGCGCCGTTGGCTATGAATTCTTCATAAATTGCTTTGGCATCATCGACCCAGAAATAGGCATTCCACATATGATGCACGATTTTCCAATGCGGTTGGTTGGTGTGGTCTTCCGGCGCAAGCGACAGCATCACGAAACACGCATCACGTTTCAGGATCGCGAAATTGGGCGGTTCGCCCCAAAGCCGCGCTTTAAAGCCCAGCGCTTCACGCCAGTAGGCAACGCTCGCCTCCAGATCGCGCACAAGAAGAACCGGCGCTTGCTCAACCAGGCGGCCGCGTTTGGGTTCCTCTACCATCCGCCGCCTCCGCCGCCGCCACCACCGCCGCCGGAAAACCCGCCGCCACCGGAAAAGCCGGAGGACGATGATTTTGGCGCCGGCATCGCAGACGTCATCGATTTCGACAGATCATTGGCCAGATTACCGATCGCGTCCGGGTCGAAATGGTTCCGCCCGCCGCCATACCAGCGTGGCCCATAATAGCTGGCAGCTGTAGCGGCCCCCGGCTGCAACCGCCGCTGCGAGCCAGGTTTGAAAGGCCTTCGTCCATGGCTTTTCAACGTCCAGCGCCACCGCATAGGGCAGCAGCGTTTCATAATGCTGGGGGCTCATTTCCGGCGAGCCCAGCATGTTCATCCGATCAGCTTCCGAAACGGTCAGATAGCGCTTTAGACCTTTGACCTCGGCCATGCGGGTTTGCCCAAGTGGGGTGGGGGCGCCCATCAAAAAGAAGAAAACCAGATTGACCAGCAACAGCGCCGCCAGCGCTCCGATCAGATAGGTGTTCGGCCCCAGCGCAACATTGGACAGGTTGGATAAAAGCGCACTGCCCGACCCCAACGCAAACACACCAAAGAAGAGCATCATGAAGACGAAGCGGATCTTGCCGGCAAGACCCTGTTGGGCTGATTTCGCGATGACGGGTATGAAGAACGACATGAAGATCGCCAAAAAGCCAAATGGAATGATGCCAGCCAGCTCATTTTCGCTGAACCCGGCAGTCGCCAGCGTACCAATCAATGTTGCAGCCGAGAGGACAACGCCGAAAACCATATAGCCGGTATTTTGCTTGTAATAGACAGCGCGGTGTTCCTTCTCCATGGCATCGGCGAACTTTGTCGCCAGCGTTTTCACGCTCTTGCCATTGGCTTTATTCAAGGTCAGCGAACCGCCATTGCCATCAAGGCGGTTGATTAGGGCCCGTTCACCCACGGGCAAATCGGCTGAGCTAATCTGAGCTTGTGTGCGTTTGATGGTCATTTCGCCATCATTATTGTCGAGGTCGACGATCCCTTTGACCGCCAGATTGAGCGCTGCGGCCGACAGCGCACGGAATCCTTGGCCTTTCAGGCCTTTGTTTTCGATGTAATGGGTGAGCGCTGGTGAAACGCCATCGGGCAAATCCCAGCGCGGGACAACCACTTCTGCCGGCGGGTCTCGCCCAACGCGGTTCCAGCCCCAAAAATAATAGGCGAGCACACCGGCAAGACCGGCATAAGCGATGATTGCGCCGAGATTGTCGCGCAGCCACCACATCAAACTCTCGCTGCCCGAAGGTTCCGCGATAAAGCCTTTGGGGAATTTGACGCCGATCGACAGCCCTTCGCGCTGAGCAAGTGGTGCGGTGGTACGAAACTCGGCTATATTGCCCTGACCGACAATCGCGCCGGTCGCATTGCGCTCCGTGGCACCAAACCGGCCAGTAAAAAACGTGACTTCTGTTGCCGGCGTGCCTTGCGGCAGGGTGACCCGCGCCGCGGCAACATCAATAGGAAAATCCCAGGCATTGCCGGTTACGTTCCAGAACAATTCATCATGGTTCTCGAAATACCGGAGCTGACGGTTCGTGCGGTAAGTGATCTGGTACTCATAAACGCCCGGCCGCAGAAAAACGTCGGCATTGCCAATCCGCACGCGCGCCGCGCGGCTGCCGCGCTCAACGGCATAGTTTTCCGCGCGCCCATCGCGCGTTACCGACAGGACAGAAAACGGCACGGATACCTCGCGTCCATTTTCTTCTCGGACAGTCGGGAAATCCCGAAAGATCCCGCGCCGTATCTGCTGACCTTCCGCGTTCACCCGAATGGTCTCAATGACCTGCAGGCTGCCATCGGCATTGACGGTAATATCGCTGGCAAACAGCAAAATCCGTTCAGCCGTGTGGGCGGCCACAATGGTGGCCAGCACCATGAATAAGGCAAGCAGGTGCCGCATGAACAAATTAGCTGTTGAAGCTGACATCGGGAACCGCGCGGTCGCCGGGATCTTCCAGTTCGAAATAGTCCGCCTGAATGAAATTGAAAGTATTCGCCACGAAGTTAGACGGAAAACTCTCCACCTTCACATTCAACTCACGCGCCGACCCATTATAGTAACGGCGCGCCATCTGGATTTCATTTTCCGCGGTTTCCAGCGACTCCTGTAGTTCCAGGAAATTCTCATTGGCTTTCAGATCGGGATAGGCTTCGGCAACGGCGAACAGTTTGCCCAGTGCCTGGCTCAGCATGCCTTCCGCTGCAGCACGGCCGGCAATGTCACCTGCGGGTACGTTTTGCGCCCGTGTGCGCATTTCGGTCACCTCTGCCAGCGTTTCCTTTTCATGCTTTGCATAGCCTTTGACCGTCTCGACCAGATTAGGGATGAGGTCCGCGCGCCGCTTCAGTTGCACATCAATGCCCGACCAGGCCTCCTGAACCATCTGACGGGCCCGCACCAGGCCATTATAGGTAATAATCAGGTAGCCGATAACGGCCACCGCGACGATAAGTGTGATCAATCCGCCGGACATGGCAGGGCTCCCCGATTGCTTTGCGGCCGATAGTAAACAGCGAAACCGGACGTGTCACCTGCAACCTAGTACCGTCTCGGCCATGCCGACAAACAAAAAACCCGCCTGGATTGCACCAGGCGGGCTTCTCAACTCACTGTCTTACAAAGATCAGCTATCCGGCAGCATCACTGTGTCGATGACGTGAATGATGCCGTTTGACGCACGGATGTCGGCAGAGACGACAGTCGCATTGTCAACAGTCACACCATTGGCGTCTTTCGTGACGGCCAGCAGACGGTCACCGTCAGCTTTGATCGTGCGCACGTGAATGGTCGGGCCAGGCAATTGGTTGGAGGCCAATTCGCGCGGCAGCACGTGGTAAGAAAGGATGGCGGCGAGCTGATCGCGGTTCTCAGGCTGCAGCAATGTTTCAACAGTGCCTTCCTGCAGCGCTGCGAATGCTTCGTCTGTTGGTGCAAAAACGGTCAGGTTTTCGCCATTGGCCAAAGCGCCTGCCAGCCCAGCTGCTTCAGCAGCAGCAAGCAGCGTGTTGAAGGAACCGGCGCCTTGAGCCACTTCCACAATATTGTCGGCATAAGCCGGAACCGCAGCAGTTGCTGCAACAGCGGCAACGGCCGCACCCATAATAGTCTTGCGCATCGTGTTACTCCCAAATGCGTGTCGCACGACACAGTGTCTCTGCGTCGTTGGGTCGCTTTACGGGCTAAATGCGAAACAGATCGCGATTCACCAATGAGGGCCGATAACAATATTGTTGGTGATCCAAAGGCGCGTATTTTCGTAGGCGCGGGTTTTTTCCACAGCCCGTCATATCGTGGTTCCCGGGTGCCTTTTATAGGAGGCGTGGAGATGACCATGCCGCCGCAAGCTTTTTCATACGACACCTTCAGCCAGTCTACGAACCCCGGACCCGTCAAATATTTGGGGAGCCGCTACGATGCTGCCGGCAATTTCCTGACCGAACGCGGCAACACGATCGTTCGCCACATTATCCCAGGATCAAAAACAGAAGAAGCCCTGGTCGATCTGCGCGAGAAGATGCGCCGGGCACCCTGCGGCGACCTCCTCGCTTTCACCGACGTGGAAAGCCTGCACATGACCCTGTTCAACGGCGTTATTGAAACGGCAAGGCAGCCGGACACGTGGCCGGAGACGATCCCGCGTGACGCGGACGTCGAAATCACGACAGAGGCAATCAGGCAAAGGCTGGTTGGTTATCGCCGCCCGGGGCCTTTTGCGATGCGGGTCGTTGAAGTGACCCCCTTCGGCCTCACGCTTGCCGGCGCGACCGAGGCTGACGAGCAAATGGCGCGCGCTTGGCGCGACAGTTTTCCGCCCCTGTTTGGCTACAAGTCAAACGGCCATGATAACTATGTTTTCCACACAACAATGGCTTATTTGAAGGGCTGGCTTCCCGACGCCGCGCTGCCGGAAATCCGGGCCTACTTCGCTGGCCTGACCGCAGATTTTAAGAGCCAGGTGCCCCTGGTCGAGTTGGGCCCACCCTGTTTTTGCAGTTTCGAAGACATGAATTGGTTTGAGCCGCTGCTGGTTCTACCCGGCAGCGATGTCACGATGCCGACGCTGACCAGGCCGGTTCATCAGATGCGATCGACCATCTGATCATCGTCATCATCTTCCTCGTCCTCATAGGCATAACGTTTCGGCGCCAGCGGATTGGAGAACCACGCCGCTGCATAAGCCGCCAGAACAATCACTGCGACCAGCCCCATTGCAAACCGCATCGGCGTTGGCGCGATGATCGCCGCGGCAATCACACGCCACAAAAGCGCGATCGTGTAGCCCAGCGCCAAGATGAAAAAGACCCGCGCCATGCCGGGTTTTCGGATGCGCTGGAGATGCCAAAAAACTAAAACGCCAACCAGGCACATCGCGACCATCATGGCAAAGTGGAGGGTCGCCATGACGTAAAAGTCAGCCGAGGCACTCATCGCTTTACCGTCCCGCTCGACATTAGATCCTCGATCACTTGCTCAACATAGCGCTGCTTGGTCTCGGCGGTCTTGGCGCGCTCAAATTTGTAATAGAGCGAACGCCGCTTGCCCTTCGGCCAGTTTGCCCACAATTCGGCCAATTCTGGGTCCTCCGCAAACACTTCCTGCAATTCTTCCGGTGTGCGCACCGCGTTCTGATCGGCGATGGCAAAGGTGAAATTGACGATATCGCCAAGATCAGCCCCGATCATCCGGCGCAACCGTTTCGACACCATGATGTAATGCTTGCCGGCCAGCGGCACAAAAGTGCCTTCAACGGCGACACCATTCATCTCACCGCGGACCCGGATGCGGGGCATCTGATCAAACGGCAGGCGGGCCTTGTAGTCCTCCGGCACCACTAGACCCACATAACCGCTGTCGCCATACATCGCCTCTAGCGGCGCGTTGAACATGTGCGGGTATTCATCAAGCATGGGAAGAAGATGGTGCCCGCATGGACATCCGCAAGCCTATTGCGCACCGCCGGCTTCGGTCAGCAGGAAGGCTTCGCCGCAGGCTTTCGCCAGATTGCGTACGCGCAGAATATAACTCTGCCTTTCGGTCACCGAGATCACCCCGCGCGCATCCAGCAAATTGAAGACGTGGCTGGCTTTGATGCATTGGTCATAGGCGGGCAGCACGCATTTGTGCAGCAGATGGTTGCTGTCGGAGGCGGGTGCACCGGCGGCGAGAATCGATTGGCATTCCTTTTCGGCATCTTCAAAATGCCGCATCAGCATTTTAGTGTCGGCGATCTCGAAATTATGCCTCGAATATTCCTGCTCGGCCTGCAGGAACACATCGCCATAGGTGATCTTGTCGTCACCCTCCAGCCCGTTGAAATTCAAATCATAGACATTGTCGACACTCTGGACATACATCGCCAGCCGTTCGAGCCCATAGGTCAGTTCACCGGAAACCGGCGCGCATTCAATGCCGCACACCTGCTGGAAATAGGTGAATTGCGACACTTCCATACCGTCGCACCAGCACTCCCAGCCTAGACCCCAGGCACCAAGCGTCGGGCTTTCCCAATCATCTTCCACAAACCGGATATCATGAAGCAGCGGGTCAATGCCGATTGCCCTCAAAGAGCCCAGATAAAGGTCCTGCAGATCCGGCGGCGAGGGCTTCAAGAGCACCTGATATTGATAATAATGCTGCAAGCGGTTCGGGTTTTCGCCATAGCGGCCATCGGTTGGCCGCCGTGAGGGCTGCACATAGGCCGTCTTCCAAGGCTTTGGCCCGAGCGAACGCAGCGTCGTTGCCGGGTGAAACGTACCGGCACCCACTTCCATGTCATAGGGCTGCAGCACCGCACAGCCATACGCCGCCCAATAATTATGGAGCGTAAGAATCAGCCCTTGAAAGGAGCGTGTCGGATCAAGTGGATTGGATTGGGCGTGCGCGTTCATGAAACCAGGTCTGTTTGCTGATATCAGGCGTCAGTTGCACGCGGCGCTGCAAGGGTCAAGCACTTCAAAATGAAGGCAACCCGCGCGTCGACAGGCACTTTCGGGAGTCTGAGATGGCCAATCTTCAGGCGATGCAATGCGGTCTCGATACGCTCATATTCAAGGACCGCTTCATCCCAGCCATGTTGTCGTTCGCGGTCATTTTCAAAAAGCATGCGCCATGGCGGTGCCAAAAACACCGGCGCGCTGTAGGGCAGATCCTCACTGAGCGTCTTTTCAAGCGGCGTGCCGTTTGCGTGTTCAAGCGCTAGCGCCGCGTCCAGCAAGCCGCGATCAAAAATGACCGGGCCGGATTGTCGGCGTGCTTTTTCCAGATCTGCCCGCGCCACCGCAAGTGCCCGTTTTGCGAAACCGACCGGATTTTTCCAGGGCAGGAGCATGTCGTCTCCCTCGGCCAGCGCCTGTCGCACAATCATCCGACCGGGTTCGCGTATTGTCGTATGGCCGTGCGCAGCAAGCGCTTCCAGCAGGGTAGACTTGCCGCCGCCTGAACACCCGGTAATCAGGACGAGACGCGGCGACGGGCCATGCCTGCCGTTGCTCACGGCTTCAGTCTTCATCCTTCATGATGCGGTATTCACCGGTTTCCGGATCTTCCTTCAAGGTGCCAATCGCGCCGGTCTGCTTTTCCTTCTCCGCTTCGCGCACCTTTTTCGAAACGCGCTCAGCTTCGGCCAGGAAGCGCTTGTACCCGACATAGGCGACCGCCGCGATGGCGCCGAAAAACAAAAGCTGTGGCAACATGGTCTCCTCAAGCGGTTGGGGTCAAAGACCGTAGCGGTTCCACAGTGCGCGTTCTTCAACCGCGGTCAAGAGCCCATGCGCGGCTGACGCGCTGACCGTTTGCGCATCGATCCTGCTCAGACCAACACCACCGGCGCCTTGCCGCCGGCCGAGAAAGCCGCGCGGTTGGGTGATCAATTGCAGTTCTGCCTTGGCGCCGAACTTTTGCTTGATGACGCTGCGCGCATCACCGATCTCATCGATCAGGCCAAGGGCTTGTGCCTTTTCACCAGCCCAGAATTGACCTGTGAACAAATCATCATTGTCAGCCAGCTTGTCGCCGCGGCTCTCTTTGACCAGATCAATGAAGACATCGTGGATCTCCAACTGCATCTCCTTGATACGGTCAATGTCTTCCTTCTTGGCCGGCTGGAACGGATCGAGTGTCGATTTGTTCTTGCCCGCCGTGTAGACCCGCCGCTCGACGCCGATTTTCTCGATCGCATCGACAAAGCCGAATCCGGCCGAGATGACGCCAATGGATCCGATGATCGACGATGGATCGGCGTAAATTTCGTCGCCCGCACACGCGATCATGTAGCCGCCCGATGCCGCAAGATCTTCGCAGAACACCAAGACCTGCTTGTTGTGCTCCTCCGCCAAATCCCGAATGCGCCGGTAAATGAAATGCGACTGAACCGGGGAGCCGCCGGGCGAATTGACGGACAGCACAACAGCGGGCGCATCTTCGGTCTCAAATGCCCTTTGCAGGTTTTTCGCGCACGAGGCTAATGACAGACTGGGCGCAAGTGGCGTGCCCGACGCGGCGATCATCCCCTGCAACCGAACCATAGGAAGGTGAATCTTGTCCGACCGCAGGGCCTTGGGGAGCAGTTTTGTAAAACGCTTGAGCACGGTAATATCCCGATGAGTGTATGATGCTGGCAGCGATGTATGCACTTGGCGCCCGCATGCAAGTGCGGCGCGGCCATTGGATGGTGGTTGTTAGTCGGGTTTGTCGCATGTGTAATCGTTGTTGAAATAATTGACGTTTACGTAAAATGCGGGTATCACCCAATCAATAGGGAGGTCTTCATGTATCGTGCACCAGTCAGCGAAATTGCCCACACATTGAAAGCCGTTTCTGGGCTCGGCGAGGCGTTGGAACAGGGTCTGGCCGGCGATTTGTCCGAAGATCTGGTCGATGCGATCCTTGAAGAGGCGGGCAAATTCGCAACCGACCGCATCGCGCCGCTGCATTTGCCGGGCGACAGGCACGGCACACCGTTGGCCGATGGCGTGGTCACGACACCGCCCGGTTGGGCCGACTGTTACCGCGAATGGGCGGAAGGCGGTTGGAACGCGCTGACCGGTGATGAAGAATATGGCGGGCAGGGGCTGCCAACCACGATGGCCATGGCAGCCACCGAAATGTGGAACTCAGCGTCCATGGCCTTCGGCCTTGCGCCCATGCTCACCATGGGCGCGATTGAGGCGTTGGAAGCGCACGCGTCCGATGACTTGAAATCCACCTATCTTGCCAATCTGATCGCCGGTCAATGGACCGGTACGATGAACCTGACCGAACCGCAGGCGGGGTCCGATCTCGCGGCGCTCAAAGCGCGCGCCGAGCCGCGTGGCGACGGCTCCTACAGGATTTTCGGCCAAAAGATTTACATCACCTATGGCGAACACGACATGACGGACAATATCGTCCATCTCGTCCTCGCCCGACTGCCGGACGCGCCGGCTGGAACGCGTGGCATTTCGCTGTTCCTCGTGCCGAAATTCCTGGTCAACGATGATGGTTCGCTTGGCGCCCGAAATGATGTCTTCTGCAATGGCATTGAGCACAAGCTGGGCATTCACGCATCGCCCACCTGCACGATGATTTTCGGCGACGGCAAGTTTGGTGACGAACCGGGCGCAATCGGCTGGCTGATCGGTGAGGAAAACCGCGGCCTAAATTGCATGTTTACGATGATGAACAATGCGCGCCTTGCCGTCGGCGTGCAGGGCGTCGCGGTTGCAGAAGCCGCAACGCAAAAGGCAATCGCCTACGCCAACGAACGCACACAGGGCAAAGCGTCCACTTATACTGGCGACGGCATGGCCCCAATCGTCCATCATCCGGACGTGCAGCGCAATCTGCTGACCATGAAAGTGATGACCCAGGCCGCGCGGGCGATCTGCTATAGCTGTGCGCACGCCATCGACATGGCGCACAAAGGCCCGGAAGATCAGCGTCAATCCTGGTCGGAGCGCGCCAGCCTTTTGACCCCTATCGCAAAGTCGTTTTCATCTGACATTGGCTCGATGGTCGCGTCCATCGGTGTCCAGGTGCATGGCGGTATGGGTTTCGTCGAGGAAACCGGTGCCGCAATCTACATGCGCGATGCCCGGATCGCGCAAATCTATGAGGGCACCAACGGCATCCAAGGCATCGACCTTGTCATGCGCAAATTGCGGTTATCGGATGGCGCCGCCGTCGAAGACTATTTCGCCGAGCTGGACGCGATTGTTGAAGAGGTCCGCAAGCTTAATGACGCCCGTTACGGGCGCTCTGCTGAGTATCTGGCACGCGCTTTGGAAGATTTGCGCCGCGCGACCGAATGGATCAAAAGCGCTGAAAGTCAAAGCCAATTGGCGGCAGCAACGCCGTACCAGCATCTGTTTGGCACCGTCATAGGCGGGATCTATCTGGCGCAGTCGGCGATGCGCGCAACCAATGGCGTCGATCGCGCGTCCCTGTGCCGATATTACGCGGAGAACCACGCATCAGAGAGCGCAAGCCTGCGTGACCGCGTCATCAACGGGGCCGATAGCCTTGCCGAAGCAGCAAAAGAATTGGTGGCATGACAATGCAGACAGATCCCCATATCCAGGTCAGCCGCGAGGGCGCGGTGCAGTCCATTCGCTTTGATCGGGCCGACAAGAAGAACGCGATTACCCGCACCATGTATGCTGCCATGACATCGGCGCTGCGCCATGGCGAGGCCGATGATGCTATTGGTGCGCATCTCATTTTGGGGCAACCAGGCGTGTTCTCTTCAGGCAATGACATGCAGGATTTCATGGCCTTTGCGATGAGCGGCGAGATGGGCAATGAGGTGCTGGAGTTCCTCCACACGCTGCCTGACCTGAAAAAGCCGGTTGTGTCGGCCGTTGACGGATTGGCGATCGGTATCGGCACAACGATCCACATGCATTGCGACCTGACCTTTGCGACCCCGCGCTCTCTGTTCAAAACGCCTTTCGTCGATCTGGCACTGGTGCCCGAAGCCGGATCGAGCCTGCTGGCGCCCGCTTCAATGGGCTATCAACGCGCGTTTGCCATGTTGGCCATGGGTGAGGATTTTTCAGCCGAAGCGGCGCGCGAAGCCGGTCTGATCTACAAGGTCGTGGACGAAGCCAACCTTGAAGCCGAAGCGTTTGCGGCGGCGGCCAACCTTGCGGCGCGGCCACCGGTGGCGCTCTCCATCGCCAAGCAATTGCTCAAGTCAAACAAGGACGGGCTGGCAGCCCGCATTGATGAAGAGGCAATGCACTTTGAAGCCCAGTTGAAATCCGAGGAAGCCAAGGCGGCTTTCATGGCGTTCATGGCGCGTAAAAAAGCCCACG
>JBCCRB010000041.1:0-11759 GCA_039208465.1 Pseudomonadota bacterium | reverse complement strand
GCTTGACCTCATCCATCACGCGTGACCGGCTCTCGGCTTTCAGCGCCGCATAATCATCCTCGGTGAGCGGTGATCCCGTGTGCTCAACCAACAGGTCCGACAGCTTTTGTTTCCAGAGTGGTTGCGCCAGCGCCATGAATTCACCGACATACCAATCGGGGTCGACCATCACGCCCTTTGATTGGAGGAACGCACGTTCGACCTGCAAGTAGATCGCTTCTGAATCGATCAACACACCGTCGCAGTCGAAAATGATCAGGGAGGCATCCATCATGAATGGGCAAATATGTCCTCGTCGGGCCAACCCGCAAGGTCGAGCTCCGCCCGCGTTGGCAGAAACCGGAAGCATTCCTGCGCGATTTTGGTCCGGCCTTCACGTTCCAACCGCTCCACCAGCACATCCATAAGCGCATGCAAATGTAGAACATCCGAGGCGGCATACTCTAGCTGCGCCGGCGACAACTCATCGGCAGCCCAGTCGGATGATTGCTGCTGCTTAGACAGTTCCACCCCCAGCAATTCACGGCAGATGTCCTTTAGCCCATGGCGATCCGTGTAGGTACGGGTCAAACGGGACGCGATTTTTGTGCAGAAGATTGGTTGGGTGTTGATCCCCAGCGCCTGTTTCAGGACGGCGACATCAAAACGGGCAAAATGAAAGATCTTCGTCTTTGACCGGTCACGCATCAAGGCAGCGAGATTGGGTGCCCGTTTCTGTCCTTTGCTGATCTGGACAACATCAGCCGATCCATCGCCAGGTGACAATTGAACGACACAAAGCCGGTCGCGGTGCGGATTCAAGCCCAGCGTTTCTGAATCAACGGCGACCCGATCGGAATAGCGGGCAACCGCTTCGGCGCTCAGATCTTCCTTGTGCAGCCTGATCTCGGTCGTTTTTGCCATGACACCTCTCCGGTTTTTTCAAATGGTCTATCAGGCGGGACAGCCAGCACAAGCACTCCGGTTGACATGTTCCGTCACCTTCTGCAGCCTTGGTAAGGAAAAATGCCGATACGGCAACGGGAGACAGAAATTGGCGGCCAAGAAAGCAACAAGCAAAAAAGAAACAAAGCAGACCATTCTCGACATCAAGAACCTGTCGATCCGCCTCCCCGAAAAAGCCGACCGTCCCTACGCGGTGAAAGATGTGAATTTGACGCTGCACCGCGGAGAAGTGCTGTGCATTGTCGGCGAATCCGGTTCCGGCAAATCTGTCATGACCAGCGCCATCATGAATGACGTACCGCCGCGCCTGTCGGTGGAAAGCGGCGAAGTTCTGTTTGATGGCGAAGATGTGCTGCATTTCTCGCCCGCCCAATTGGAGCAGATGCGCGGCGCGCGCATTTCCATGATCTATCAAGAGCCAATGGCAGCGCTGAACCCGGCCATGAAGATCGGACGTCAGGTCGATGAGGTTTTTGAATTGCACCGGCCCGAGATCGGCAAGCAGGAGCGCAAGGCCGCAACGCTGGAGCTCTTTGAGCAGATGAAATTGCCGAGCCCGGAACGGATCTATAATTCGTTCCCGCACCAAGTATCCGGCGGTCAAAGCCAGCGGGTTGTGATTGCGATGGCGCTGGCCTGCAAGCCTGACATCATCATCGCCGATGAACCAACCACGGCCCTCGATGTGACGACACAAAAAGAGATTTTGATGCTCATCAATGAGCTAAAGGATGTCTACAACAACGCCACTATTTTTATCACGCATGATTTCGGTGTCGTCGCTGAAGTTGCCGACCGCGTTGCGGTGATGTGCAAAGGCGAAATCGTGGAGCAGGGCACAAAGACCGACATTCTGACCAAACCGCAAAAGGATTATACCAAATTGTTGGTCGACGCGATGCCCTTGCTGGAAACAACGCGCACGCCTGACCAGGGTCGAAATGATCCGCCGCTGGTCGAGGTCAAAGGCCTGCACAAGGTCTATGGCCGTGGCGACAACCAGGTCCACGCGCTCAACGATGCCAATTTCATTTTGCGTTCCGGCGAAACGCTGGGCGTCGTTGGGGAATCTGGTTCAGGCAAGTCGACACTGGCTAAAACCTTGATCCGCCTGGCCGAGCCGACCGATGGCACCGTGATCATCAATGAGCAGGATTTCCTGGCGCTTCAGGGCAAATCGCTCAACGAGGCCCGCCAGCACATTCAGATGATTTTCCAGGATCCCTATGGGTCGCTCAATCCGTCCCACACGGTTGGATCGATGATTGGACGGGCCTGCGAGATCCGCGGCCTGACCAGCACCGAGGCCAAAGAAAAGACGCTGGAGCTTTTGGACTTGGTTGGTCTCGGCGAGGCGGCCTTTAACCGTAGCCCGCGCAATTTCTCCGGCGGGCAGCGCCAACGTATCGGTATCGCCCGCGCGCTTGCCATGGAGCCGGAAGTCGTGATCGCCGATGAATCTGTGTCAGCGCTCGACCTATCGGTTCAAAAACAGGTGCTGCGCCTGATGAATGATTTGCAGAAGCGCCTGGAAATCTCGATCATCTTCATCACGCATGATCTGCGGGTTGCGGCGCAAATCTCCGACTATATTACCGTGATGGAACGCGGTGTGATGGTAGAGTTGGGCACCGCCGAGGAAGTGTTTAACAATCCAAAGCACCCCTACACCAAGAAGCTGCTGGATGCGGCGCCCGGCCGTGGTTGGAATCCGCCGCGCCTGTCACGCGAAGATGCAGCGCGCATCGCCGCCGAGGCTTCTGTCGCCTGACGCAAAATCCAGTCCAATGGCTTATGGTGTTTGCCGGAACATCCGCATAAATCATCTTCAACAGAACAATTGTTGAGGATGCTGACCCATGGCGAACACCCGCACGGAAACCGATTCATTCGGCGCGCTTGAAATTCCCAACGAAAAATATTTCGGCGCGCAAACGGCGCGTTCGCTGATCAATTTTCCGATCGGCGGCGAAACCCAGCCGCTGCCCATGGTGCATGCACTTGGGATCGTCAAACAGGCGGCCGCGCGGGTAAACCACAAGATGGGCAAGCTCGATTCCGACCGTGCCAAAGCCATCGAGCAGGCCGCCTCTGAAGTTGCTACGGGAAAGCTCGATGATCATTTCCCGCTGGTGGTCTGGCAGACCGGTTCCGGCACCCAATCCAACATGAACGCCAACGAAGTGATCGCCAACCGTGCGATCGAATTGATGGGCGGCACGATCGGCACCAAGGACCCGGTCCATCCCAATGACCATTGCAATATGGGCCAATCGTCCAACGACACATTCCCGACAGCGATGCATATTTCCGCAGCTCGACAGATCAATGAGGAACTGTTGCCCGGCCTAAAACATCTGCTCGCTGCCTTGGAAGGAAAGCGCGATGAATTTGCCGACATTATCAAGATCGGGCGTACGCACACGCAGGATGCCACACCCCTGACGCTCGGCCAGGAATTTTCAGGCTACGCGCATCAGGTCGCCATGGGGATCAAGCGCATCGAAGAGGGCGTCGAGGGTCTTTATGAATTGGCACAGGGCGGCACCGCCGTTGGTACAGGTTTGAACTCTGTGGAGGGCTTTGCTGAAGATTTTGCTGCCGAAGTTGCCGCCATCACCGGCCTGCCGTTCAAGACCGCCCCGAATAAGTTTGAGGCGCTGGCCGCCCATGACGCCTATGTCTACGCCCATGGTGCATTAAATACGGTGGCCGCGTCGCTCTTTAAGATTGCCAACGATATCCGCCTACTCGGATCCGGCCCGCGCTCTGGCCTTGGTGAATTGTCACTACCGGAAAACGAGCCGGGCTCATCCATCATGCCCGGCAAGGTCAACCCGACACAGTGCGAAGCCATGACCATGGTCTGCACGCAGGTGATCGGTAATCATACGACCATTAGCATGGCCGGGTCGCAAGGCCATTTTGAATTGAATGTCTATAACCCGGTCATGGGCTATTGCATGTTGCAATCGATCAAATTGCTGGCCGATGCTTCCGTCTCGTTCACCGATCGGTGCGTTGCCGGCATCACCGCGAACCGAGACAACATCCAGACCTTGATGGAAAGATCGCTGATGCTGGTCACCGCGCTCAACCCGCATATCGGCTATGACAATGCGACAAAGATTGCCAAAGCCGCGCACAAGAACGGCACCACGCTGAAGGAAGAGGCGTTGAACCTCGGGCTGCTAACCGCAGATGAGTTCGATAAGTATGTCCGGCCTGAATTGATGATCGGTCCCAAGCCGAAAGCCTAACGGCAAACAAGATACGCTCTAATCATCTTGGAGAATGCGTTCGGCGGCCCCTTGCGGGTCGTCAAATTGACCGTTCTTCAAGCACCATAGGAAGGCTACGAGCCCAACGCCGCCCAGAAATAGCGCAACCGGGATCAAGAATACCAACTGGTTCATGCGACCGCTCCTTCCTGCAGATTGCCGCCAACCGGCCCAACTTTGTTTTCTTTAACAGCATTGGCTGGCGCGCTGGTGTGCATCAGCCGCAGCGAATTGGCAATCACGACGATCGATGAGAGAGACATGGCAATCGCGGCAAACAGTGGCGAAGCGTAACCCAAAAACGCCAGCGGCACGGCGATACAATTGTAAATGATTGCCAGCGCAAAATTCTGCCGCACGATACGGTCGGTTCGTTTTGCCATCACGATCGCCCACGGCACAACATCGAGACTGTCGCGCGCCATGACAAAATCCGACGCTTGACGTCCGACATCAGCCGCACTCGACGGCGCGATGGAAACATCGGCCGCGGCAAGGCAGGGGGCGTCATTAATGCCATCGCCCACCATCAGCGTGTTGCCCGCTTCACCATCACCAGCCGCGCTGACATGGCTCATCTTGTCTTTCGGTGTCTGCCCAAAGTGAAAATCGCTGATGCCCAAGCGGTTCGCGATCCGTTCGACCGCCACCGAACTGTCACCGGACAGAAGCTGTGTCGAGATGCCGGCTTGGCGTAATGTGTTCAGGCAATTGCGCGCACCGGGCCGTAGCTGCTCGGTAAAGCTAACTGTGCCCAGAACCGCATCATCGACCATAATGGTTGTGCTTTCATCGGCGCCACGGCCGATAAACAAGCGTTTGCCCTGATAAATCGCTTCGATCCCATGCCCCGGCAATTCCTTGATTGCCTCAAGCTCCACCGCCGCAAACGGTTTCAGATGATTGCAGATCGCCATCGAACTGGGGTGCGAAGAATGGCTGGCAAGCGTCGCAATCGCGTTGTGATGCGCAGCGCTCAAATGGGGCATCGCGTCCACGGTTTTAATGCCCATCGTCACCGTGCCCGTCTTGTCGAAGACGGCGCGTGTGACATTGGCCAGTTTCTCCAGAGCCGCCCCATCGCGCATCAACAGGCCATGCCGAAACAATTGCGAAGCGGAAACAACATGCGCAACCGGCACCGCAAGACCCAGCGCACAAGGGCAAGTGATGATCAGCACGGAGATTGCGACGAGCAGCGAGACTTGCCAATCCCCGCCCGTATACATCATCCAGGAAATGAAGGCGGCACCCGCAAGCGTATGCACGGCCGGTGTGTAGATGCGCGCCGCGCGGTCGGCGATGCGAATATATTGGCTTTTGCCTTGTTCGGCCGCGTTCAGCATCCGTGTTACTTCGGCCAGGAATGATTGATTGACCGGCTTATCGACCCGCACATCCACCGAGCCGGTCAGATTAAGCGTACCGGCTTCCAAACTATCGCCAGAGCGGGCGGACACTGGTTCGGCTTCACCGGTCACCATCGACCGGTCAATGTCAGTCGAGCCGCTGATGATCGTGCTGTCAGCGGGAACTCGGCTGCCCGCATGTAAGCGTAGCACCATCCCGGTCTCAATCTGGTCGGCCTCGATGGTTGAGGTATCGCCATTCTGCCCGACGACAATCGCCTGCTTTGTGGCATATTGGCTGAGCGACACTACCGCATTGCGTGCTCGCGTGCGCATCAATTGATCCAGGTAACGCCCGATCAACAAGAAGAACAACAGCATGACGGCGGCGTCAAAATAGGCTTCCGGCTGCCCGGTCATGGTCTGGAAGATGCTCATTAAAAGCGCCAGGATCACCGCCAGCGAGATCGGAAAATCCATATTGATGCGGCCAACCGACAAACCGCTCAGCGCGGACCGGAAAAAGGGTTGGCCAGAAAACAGAACCACCGGCACCGCGATCAGGGCAGACACCAGGTGAAACAGATCACGCGTGGCGCCATCGGCGCCCGACCAGGCCGAAACGGAGAGCAACATGATGTTGGCCGACCCAAAACCAGCAACTGCCATGGCCCGCAGCAGGGAGCGCGCCTTGGCCTGATGTTCGGTGTCGGCCTTTGCCTCATCATCGATCCGGAACGCGTCGAACGACAGGCTTTTCAGCCGCTCGATAATCGCATGGTCGGTTATATCGTCGGTCGCGTAAACCAACAGTCGCTTCAACGTCAGATTGGCACGCGCGCTCTCAACACCGGGCAATTGCGCCATCGCGCTCTCGATCTTGGCGACACAGCTCCCGCACGACATGCTCGGCACGGAAAACTCAAATTCCTGCGTTGCACCGCTCGTCTTTTCCCGGTTCAGCGCAACGTCTTCCACCGCAGTCCCGCAAGCACCACACATTGTCAGTTTGCTCCCCCGGTGCTTTTGACGATGAAGCGGAACGTGCGTGTCCACACTTCACCTTCGGTACCGATGGCCTGCACCTGAACCCGCCACAGGCCGGGATCCAGATTTTCCTGTGCCTGATAGCCGCCAGCAACTTCCGTAAAGGCGATTGTACGGTCTTCGCCCTCATGCACCGGCCGCCCCAACATGCCCGTGACGATTGCATTGGTGATCGGCTTTTCAGCTGCATCAACCAGAACAACATCAATCGTGCCAGCATTAGCGGTCACCGAAGCTTCCCAACCCAAAGCAGACTGGGCCGCGAACCGGTCAAAATGCTGATTGAATTTCTGGCTCTCCACATAGGGGTTCTTGACCATCAGACCGGTCCAGGTACCAACCGCGTTGAATGCCAAAAACATGTTCACGGAAATGATGGTGCCGAAGAAGAGGGCCATGATTCCAGCCATGTGATAGCCGGTAAACTCATCGGGTCTGAAGATTGTGCGAAACATGCTCATCAATTTTCTCCGGGGCCTGAGAATACGGTTTCATAAGTGTCGATTTCATTGGATTGGCGGTCTTCCACGGTCAGCGCAAAACGCTGGCTAATCGGCGTCGTGCCATCCAGATTCTGGGAAACATAGACGCGCAGTGCGCGCACCTTGTCCGGCTCAAGTTCAATGAAGAAGCGACCATCAGCACGTGCTTCGATGCCGTTGATGCGTACTTCGGACCGGGGCAGGCCCGAGACAGACAGTTCCACTGTCCGCTCTTCGGGGATCATGTTCAGCAGTTTCACGGTGTAGCCGTTTCTGATCGAACCGTCCTTCAGCGTTACAAAGACAGGATTACGGTCATGCTGAACATTGACTTCCAGCCGGTCGCGCTGCGAAAGCGCAAATAGCAGCGCCAAGCCAAGGCCAGCCCATGCGGCAAAATACAAAAGCGTGCGCGGACGGAAAAAACGCTTCCAGTGGAAGTGGCGTATCTCCGGCTTAAATTGGCCATCGCTGGTGCGCACCAGATCAGGGTTCAGCGTGCCGCTCGCCGGATCAGACGCCATCGCCATGTTGGCGTTGTAGTCATGCAGCGTGGAGTAGGAGATCAGACCGCGCTGCAGGCCGACCTTGTCCATGATTTCATCACAGGCATCGATGCAAAGCGCGCAGGTAATGCATTCCATTTGCTGCCCTTCGCGAATATCGATCCCGGCCGGGCACACCTGCACACAGGCATTACAGTCGATGCAATCACCTTGCGGTATGCCCGCCTTGGCCGCCTTCTTACGACCATGAGTACGCGGCTCACCGCGCCAGTCATTATAGGTGACGACAAGAGATTCTTCGTCGAGCATTGCCGCCTGGACGCGCGGCCATGGGCACATGTAATTGCAAACTTGCTCGCGCATATGACCGCCAAAGGTGTAGGTCGTTGCGGTTAAAATGGCGACGGTGGCATAGGCCACAAATGCGGCTTGGCCGGTGAACAGATCGACAAACAAAGTCGGCGCGTCCGCAAAATAGAAAATCCAGGCGCCGCCCGTTGCGATCGCGATCATGATCCAGGTGATGTGTTTCAGGCTACGCTTGCGGATTTTGTCCCAATTCCAGGGCGCTTTATCCAGTTTGATGCGCGCATTGCGGTCGCCCTCAAAATAGCGTTCGACCACCAGAAAAAGATCCGTCCAAACCGTCTGCGGACAGGTGTAACCGCACCAGGCGCGACCAACCACAGATGTAACGAGAAACAGGCCGATACCGGCCATCACAAGCATGCCGGCAACGAAGTAGAATTCCTGCGGCCAGATCTCGACGAAGAACGCATAAAAGCGGCGATTGGCAATATCGACCAGAACCGCCTGATCGGGCGCAAACTCACCGCGATCCCAGCGCAGCCATGGCGTAACGTAATAGATCGCCAGCGTGACCGCCATCACGATCCATTTAAACCGGCGGAACGTGCCGCGCGCCCGCTTGGGATGGATTTTGTCGCGCTTCTTGTAGAGCTGGATCGGCTCCTCCGGCATCTCGCTGCCAACCGTATCGTGCATCGCCTTTTCCATCTTGATATCGTTCATGACGAAACCTTTCTGGGCGCACGCTACGAAACGCGAAAGCGCGGCACATTGATCCTGATCAAGCCAGGGATGTGCCGCGCCTTAAAGCGTTGAGGGAGGCGGTGTTTACTCGCCGCCGCCCAAGCTGTGTACGTAGAGTGTCAACTGACGCAAAACCGTGTCGGAGAGCCGGTCTTGCCAACCCGGCATCACGCCTTGTCGGGGATTGGCAATCTGCGCCACGATTTCCTCATGTGTCGATCCGTAAAGCCAGATCGCATCATTAAGGGCCGGTGCACCGAAGTCGCGATCGCCTGCTGCTGCTTCGCCATGGCATGAGGCGCAGTTTTCTTCATAAAGAACCATGCCACGTTCCGCGGCAGCGCTGTCTTCTGAGCGACCGGTCAGTGACAGCACATACCAAGCGGTGTCGCTGATTTCTTCGCGACTCAAGATCTCATCAACACCGAAGGCCGGCATGATTGAGTCGCGTGTGTCGAAGTCCACCGCATAGCGGATGCCATGACGTAAGGTCAGGTGAATATCTTCCAGCGATCCGCCCCAAATCCAGTCATCGTCGACCAGGTTCGGATAGATACCGCCACCGGCTGCACCCGCACCGTGGCATTGCGAGCAATAGACTTTGAATGCCGAGCTGCCGCCGGCAAGCGCAAATTGCAGCAATTCCGGATCCTGCTGCGCAGCATCAAGTTCGGTATTCACCAGCCTGTCCGCCAGCGCAGAACGGCTTTCCTCCACGGCGGCCAATTCAGCAACCACATTACCGCGGCTCGACCATCCCAGCATCCCCGATGTCGACGACGACAGCAGCGGCCATGCCGGATAGGCGATCGTGTAGACCACCGAGAACGCGATCGTTGCGTAAAAGGTCCACAGCCACCAACGCGGCAACGGGTTGTTCAGTTCCTTGATGCCGTCCCACTCATGGCCGGTTGTCTCAATACCGGTGACATCATCATGTTCATTCTTCGCGGACATTATTTGTCCTCCTTAAAAGGAATTTGCGCTGCGTCGTCACACCCGGCTTTGGCGCCGGGGCGGAGAATCCAGATCACGGCCCCGACAAACAGGATGACCATGTACAAAAGGCCCCAGCTGTCGGCGAACGTGCGCATCGATTGATAATCCCAATCCATCATCGTTCCCCTTATCGACCGCTCAATTCGGGCTCATAGCTGTCGAAATCGACCAGCGTGCCCAGCATTTGAAGATAGGCGACCAGAGCGTCCATCTCGGTCAGACGGGTCGGATCGCCGTCAAAATCCCCGAGGACAGCTTTAGGATAGCGTTCTTCGATGCCGCCCCAGTCGGCATCATTGTCAGCCTGCGCCATCAGATCATCCATCGCTGAGGCCACCATCTCGTCCGAGTAGGGAACACCCAGGCGTTGGTTGGCGAGCAGGTGCGCGGAAGGATTGCCGAGCTCCAGATCGCTGTTCAGCAAGAAGCCATATTGCGGCATGATCGATTCAGGCACGACCGATTGCGGATCTACCAAGTGCTGGACATGCCATTCATTGGAATAGCGTGCACCAACACGTGCCAGGTCTGGTCCCGTCCGTTTCGAACCCCACAGGAACGGCCGGTCATACATGCTCTCGGCCGCCAACGAGAAGTGGCCATAACGCTCCACTTCATCGCGGAACGGGCGGATCATCTGGCTGTGGCAGACATAGCAACCTTCGCGCATATAGATGTTCCGTCCGGCCAGCTCGAGCGGTGAATAAGGACGCATCCCATCCACCTCCTCAATGGTGTTTTCCAGATAGAACAGCGGGACGATTTCCACGATACCGCCGACAAGCACGGCCAGAAGCGAGGCGCCGAAAAGCATGCTGAGATTACGCTCAAGCTTTTTGTGGCCGCTGAGAAATTTGGTTCTAATCGTTGTCATGTTCTCAGACCCTTCATTCTGCTGGCTTGATGACAATTGGCGCGTCATTGACGGGCTTAGGCGTTGCGCGCAGCTCTTCTTCGTTGCGCTCGACACCACGGATGGTCATATAAACATTGTAGGCCATCAGGATTGCGCCTGAGAGGTACAGGACCCCGGCAAACACCCGTGCGACATAGTAGGGATAAAGGGCCGCAACGCTCTCCGCGAAGGAGTAGACCAGATAGCCCTGATCATCATATTCACGCCACATCAGACCCTGGGTGATACCCGAGACCCACATCACGGCGGCATAAAGAACGATACCGAGTGTCGCGAGCCAGAAGTGCCAGTTCACCATCCGCAGCGAATACAGACGATCACGGCCCCACAGGCGTGGCACCAAGAAGTAGATCGCCGAGAAGGTGATCATTCCGTTCCATCCAAGCGCACCGGAGTGCACATGGCCGATGGTCCAGTCAGTGTAGTGAGAAAGTGAGTTCACCGCCTTGATCGACATCATCGGCCCCTCGAAGGTCGACATGCCGTAAAAGGCCAGTGAGATAACCATCATCCGCAGGATCGGATCGGTCCGAACCTTGTCCCATGCCCCCTGCAGGGTCATCAGACCGTTGATCATGCCGCCCCAGGAAGGCATCCACAACATCACCGAGAACACCATCCCCAGCGTCTGTGCCCAGTCAGGCAACGCTGTGAAGTGCAGATGGTGCGGGCCAGCCCAGATATAGAGGAAGATCAGGCCCCAGAAGTGAATGATCGACAGACGGTAAGAGTAGATCGGCCGCTCGGCTTGCTTCGGCACGAAGTAGTACATCATGCCCAGGAAGCCCGCTGTCAGGAAGAAGCCGACCGCATTGTGGCCATACCACCATTGCGTCAGCGCATCCTGCACGCCGCTAAAGGCCGAATAGCTCTTGGAGCCAAGCAGCGATACCGGCAACGACAGGCCATTGACCACATGCAGCATGGCAACGGTTACGATGAAGGAAAGCAGGAACCAGTTCGCCACATAAATGTGCGGCTCGTTCCGCTTCACGATCGTGCCGACGAAAACCAGAAGATACGCCACCCAGACAATGGTTAGCCACAGATCGACATACCATTCAGGCTCGGCGTATTCTTTTGATTGGGTAATGCCCAACAGATAGCCGGTCGCGGCCATGACGATGAAAAGCTGGTAGCCCCAGAAGACAAACCAGGCCAGATCACCGCCCCAAAGCCGT
>JBCCRB010000040.1:0-11882 GCA_039208465.1 Pseudomonadota bacterium | reverse complement strand
TTCGGATTGTTGAACACAAAGCCGGTGCGCAGCTTGGTGATTTCAAAATCCATCTGCGTGCCCAGAAGATAAAGCATCGCTGCGGGATCGACCCAGAGGTTTGCGCCATCATGCTCGATGTGATCGTCCTTTGGATCCGGTTCGGTGACCAAATCGACCGTGTATTCCATACCCGCACAGCCGCCCTTTTTGATGCTCACACGCACGCCTTTGGCGTTCTGGCCGGCTTTATCGGCGACAATATCGCGAACGCGTCCGGCGGCAGCATCTGTCATCGTCATAATTGCAAAGGCCATCAGTACAATCCTACGGCTATCTGCGCTTCTTCGCTCATGCGGTCCGGTGTCCAGGGCGGATCAAATGTCATTTCCACCTCGACATCCATAACACCTTCGACCGTGCGCACCGCATTTTCAACCCAGCCCGGCATCTCGCCGGCGACCGGGCAGCCGGGCGCGGTCAATGTCATTTCCACCTTTACGGTGCGATCATCTTCAATATCGACGCGATAAATCAGGCCAAGCTCATAAATGTCGGCCGGGATTTCCGGGTCGTAGACCGTTTTGAGCGCCGCGATGATGTCATCGGTCATCCGTATCAATTCCTGACGCGGAATGGCGCTTTCCTCAGCCGCTGGCGCGGTATCGACCGTTGCCTCGGCTGTTTCGGCGTTGTTTTGTTCATCCATCATCGCCACACCCTAGCAGATTTATGTCAGGCAAAAAACATCCGCGCCTTATCGAGGGCGCTGACCAGCGTATCGACTTCCTGGCGCGTGTTATACATGCCAAAGCTTGCCCGACATGTGGATGTTGCGCCGAAGCGCTTCAAGAGCGGCTGGGCGCAATGTGTTCCCGCCCGCACGGCCACACCCTGCCTGTCGATGACCATCGAGACATCATGGGCGTGAATGCCCTCCATCTCGAAGGAGATGATGGCCCCCTTGTCGGGCGCATTGCCGAAAATGCGCAGCGCATTGATCCCGCCCAATTGGTCATGGGCATAGGTGCGCAAGTCAGCCTCATGGTCGGCAATCGCCTGGCGTCCGATTTCGTCCATATAATCGAGCGCGGCGCCCAAGCCGATCGCTTGCGCAATCGGCGGTGTGCCCGCTTCAAAGCGATGCGGCGGCTCGTTGTAGGTCACGCCTTCTTCGCTCACATCGATGATCATCTCGCCGCCACCTTCATAGGGGCGCATCTGTTGTAGCCGGTCCATCTTGCCATAAAGGACGCCAATGCCAGATGGCCCGTAGACTTTGTGGCCGGTGAAACAATAAAAATCGCAGTCCAAATCCTGCACATCGACGGGCATGTGGACTGCGCCCTGTGACCCGTCGACCAGCACCGGAATGTCGCGGGCATGGGCCAACGCGCTAACCTGCTTGATCGGCACGATTGTGCCGGTCACGTTCGACATGTGGGTCAGCGCGATCAGCTTGGTGCGATCGGACAGACGGCTCTCCAGCTCCTCGATATGGAACTGACCCTCATCATCGACAGGCACCCAGACCAGCTTTGCGCCATAGCGCTCGCGCAGGAAATGCCAGGGCACGATATTGGAATGATGCTCCATGATAGAGAGCAGGATCTCATCACCGGGCTGGATGTTTTCAGCGATCGCATTGGCGACGATGTTGATCGCGTGCGTCGTGCCCTTGGTGAAGATGATTTCGTTTTCCGAGCCGGCGTTCAAAAAACGCTGCACTTTGCGGCGTGCGGCTTCATAGGCATCGGTCGCGCTGTTTGACAAATAATGCAAACCGCGGTGCACATTGGCGTAATTGTCTTCATAGACATTGGAGACGGCATCAATGACCTGACGCGGCTTTTGCGCCGAAGCGCCATTGTCCAGGTAGACAAGTGGCTTGCCATAGATCTGCTTGGACAGGATCGGGAAATCCGCCCGGATTTTTTCAACGTCGTAATTCATGCGTTAGCCGTGTGCCTCAAGCCAATTGTCGATGCGTGCTTCCAGCACCTCGACCAAGGGCTCATCTTCGAGTTCTTCGACCAGTTCGGCAACGAACGCCTTGACCAGCAAGCCACGTGCCGCCTTGTCGGAAATACCGCGCGCTTTCAGGTAGAACAGGTGCGCTTCGTCGATTTCCGCAACCGTTGCGCCATGCGCGCAAATCACGTCATCGGCGAAGATTTCCAGCTCCGGTTTGACCGATACGCCCGCCTCATCTGACAAAAGCAGCGTGTTGGCAGCCATTTGCGCGTCGGTTTTCTGGGCGATTTGCGCCACCCGGATCTGACCTTGGAAGACCGCTTGGCCTTTGCCGGTCACCACATTACGCACGGTTTCTTCCGACGTTGTGTTCGGCACTGAATGATCGAGCACCAGCGTGACATCGCAGTGGGTTTCGTCGCCAATCATGTTGATCGCGCGGAAATTGAGATGTGCGTTTTCACCGGCGCAAGCGGCGTGCACTTCCTGGCGGATCAGCTTACCGCCAAAATTGGCCACGAACAGGTTTACGGTCGCGCCTTCGGCGATCTCAAACGTCAGCTTGGCCAAGCGCGTCGCGCTCAGATCGTCTTCCTGGACGATGATCCAGTTGAGTGTCGCGCCCTCCTTGACGTTGATCGTCGTTACGGCAGAGAGCATGGCATCGCCCTTGGTCAGGCAACGCTCGACCATGGTCGCGGTGGCGTTGGCGCCGATCGTTACGCTGTGCGCGGTATGCGCCTGCGTATCGCCGGTGCGGGTCTGGATCTCGATGGCCTGATCAAGCTCTTGCCCATCAGCAACAGCGATCCTGTAGCCGCCGGAAACGAAAGCCGCATTGAGCTGGCCGATCGCATCATCGTCGCCGTTGAATGCCGGCACATAAGCGCCAACATCGGCGCGCAACGCGTCGGACACTTGCTCGGTGTTCACACCGGCAATCGCAGGCGCCGGCTGTGCCACGCCATTATCAACGGCAAAAATTGCGGCACCGGGCAAAATGGGATCTACCTCGGCAATTGCATTGCCTTGCCCGTGCGGCATGGCCTTCAGAAGTCGGCGCAAATCCGTGTAGTGCCACGCTTCGACCTTGCGCGTCGGCAGGCCGTTGGTCTTGAGCGCGTGTACGGCAGCATCGCGCGCCCGCACAGTTTCTGCATTGCCTGGCAGCGATTGTGCCTTGGCGTTGTAGGCTGCAAGGATTGCCTCTTCGCCAGCGGTCAATTGTATCGGAGCTGTCATGATCGTCGGTTCCCTCAAGCAGCCTGCGCAATGATGTCGGCGTAGCCTTTTGCTTCCAGCTCTTTTGCCAAATCCTTGTCGCCTGTCTTCACGATCTGACCTTTGGAAAGGACATGGACCGTGTCGGGCACGATATAGTCGAGCAGGCGCTGATAGTGGGTGATGACGATGGTCGCACGATCCGGTGCACGCAGCGCATTCACGCCGTCGGCAACGATCTTCAGCGCATCGATATCAAGGCCGGAATCGGTTTCGTCCAGGACACACAGCGACGGCGCCAGCAGTTTCATCTGCAGGATTTCGGCGCGTTTTTTCTCACCGCCGGAAAAGCCGACATTGAGCGGACGCTTCAGCATTTCCATGGAAATGTTCAGGGTGCCAGCCGCTTCGCGCACCAATTTGATGAAGTCCGGTGTCGACAGTTCGTCTTCGCCGCGTGCCTTGCGTTGTTCGTTCATCGCTACCTTCAGGAACTGCATGGTGGCAACGCCAGGGATTTCCATCGGATATTGGAAGGCAAGGAACAGGCCCGCCGCTGCGCGCTCTGCCGGGTCCATCTCCAGGATGCTCTCGCCATTGTAGAGAATGTCGCCTTCGGTGACTTCATAATCCTCACGACCGGCCAGGATGTAAGACAGGGTCGACTTGCCCGATCCGTTTGGCCCCATGATCGCGGCCACCTCGCCGGCTTTGACCGACAGGTTCAAGCCGTTGATGATCTGCGTGTCGGTCTCTGCGATTTTGGCGTGCAGGTTCTTGATTTCCAGCATTGGTCGATCTCCGTCAGCGCATCGGCGCTATTTCGTTCAATTTAAATCTCTTACTCAGGGACAGGGCCGGCTGACCCACTGGCCCGCAACCGCACCGCGGGCGCATTGCCATTTCCAGCCATGGGCAACGAGCGCCAGGGCGCCATCTTCCATCGGCTGCAGCATGAACCGTTCCCAACCACCTGATGCGCTATCGTCGGCATAGCCGGTTTCGATGGCATCGACGATGATCCGCTCGTCACCGGGCCGATAGCGGTTGATCATGCGGATGTTAATGGTCAGTTCCGGGCGACCTTCTTCAACGAGGTCTGGAAAGCCCGTGTAACGTTCGTCGAGGACAGCCATCGGCGCGTCGACCATGGTCGGCGCCGGGGTGTTCCATACCATGAAGCCTTCCGGCGTGCCGATGTCGGCGGCCAACGCCTGCGGCACGCTGAATGACAAGCCGGCAATCAGCGCCATCATCACGGTTTGCCTGACCATTACTTCCTCACAAACAAGCCGCGGGCGGCAAAGCTGATCGCCGCGACACCGCCGAGAATGCCGGCGCTGGTCAATGGTGACCCGAAGGGCTGAAACAGCATACCGATCACGCAGGCGACCAAAATGGCCGTCGCGCCCGCGAGGCGGATCGTTCCAGAACGGTCCTTTTCTTCGGGCTCAGCCAACGGAGCCCTCCAATGAAATGCCGATCAGCTTTTGCGCTTCAACGGCAAATTCCATCGGCAACTCCTGGATGACTTCTTTCACAAAGCCATTGACGATCAGCGCGATGGCTTCTTCTTCGGGGATGCCGCGCTGCATGCAGTAAAACAGCTGATCCTCGGAAATCTTCGAGGTCGTGGCCTCATGTTCAAATTGCGCCGTGGCGTTGTTGGCCTCGATGTAAGGCACGGTGTGCGCGCCGCAATCATTGCCAATCAGCAGTGAATCACACTGGGTGAAGTTACGCGCATTGTCGGCTTTGCGGTGCGCCGACACGCGGCCGCGATAGGTGTTTTGCGAACGCCCTGCCGAAATGCCCTTGGAAATAATCCGGCTGGATGTGTTCTTGCCCAGATGGATCATCTTGGTGCCGCTATCGACCTGTTGGGCGCCGTTCGACACCGCGATCGAATAGAATTCGCCGCGAGACTCATCACCGCGCAGAATGCAGGACGGATATTTCCACGTGATCGCGGAACCGGTCTCGACCTGTGTCCATGAAATCTTGGAGCGATCACCACGGCAATCACCGCGCTTTGTCACAAAATTGTAGATGCCGCCCTTGCCGTCGGCATCGCCGGGGTACCAGTTCTGAACGGTTGAGTATTTAATCTCCGCATCTTCCATCGCCACCAGTTCGACAACGGCCGCATGCAATTGGTTTTCATCGCGCTGCGGTGCTGTGCAGCCCTCAAGATAGGACACATAGGCGCCCTTCTCCGCGATGATGAGCGTGCGCTCGAACTGGCCTGTGTCTTTCTCATTGATGCGGAAATAGGTCGACAGTTCCATCGGGCAGTGCACGCCCTCCGGCACGTAGACAAACGACCCGTCGGTGAAGACCGCGCAATTGAGCGCCGAATAGTAATTGTCAGAAACCGGCACGACCGAAGCCAGGTACTTTTTGACGAGCTCGGGATGTTCCTTGATCGCCTCGGAAATCGACATGAAGATCACACCGGCTTTGGCGAGTTCCTCTTTGAACGTCGTGACCACGGATACGGAATCAAAGACCGCGTCGACGGCAACCTTGCGCTCCTGAACGCCAGCCAAGATCTCCTGCTCGGCGAGCGGAATGCCAAGTTTCTCGTAAGTCTTGCGGATTTCCGGGTCGACATCGTCGATTGTTTTCGGCCCGTCCTGACCCTTGGGCGCTGCGTAGTAATAGATGTCGTTGAAATCGATTTTCGGATAATCAACACGTGCCCAATCGGGCTCGTCCATGGTCAGCCAGCGACGGTAGGCATCCAGGCGCCATTCCAGCATCCATTCCGGCTCCTGCTTTTTGGCCGAGATGAAGCGGATAACTTCCTCAGAAAGACCCTTGGGCGCCTTGTCCGTCTCAACGATCGTTTCAAAACCATATTTATACTGGTCGACGTCAATTTTTTTGACCTGTTCAATCGTTTCCTGAACGGCAGGCATGGTGGGCTCCCATCGATTATCAAAAGTTGCGCGTACTACGAATGGCTATGAATTACTGATATAGCGTTTTTTCCAGTTTTGAAAAGTTCTAAACTACAAAACATGACAAAACTACGCAGGTTTTATGCCGCCGGCTTGGCGCGCGCCGCGATTTCCCCAAAAATATCAATCACTTTGGCGATTTCATCGTCGGTATTGTGCAAGCCGAGCGAAATGCGGATCGCCCCGTCGTTCGATGGCACACCCATGGCGTTCAAGACATGGCTCTGCCCGACCTTGCCCGATGAACAGGCCGAGCCAGGTGAAACTGAGACACCGGCGAGATCAAAGGCAATCTGCAATGTTTCTGCCTTCATGCCAGGCAAACCAAAGAACAGCGTATTGGGCAGGCGTTCCGGCGTGTTGCGTCCATAAAAAATGGCATGTGGCGCAATTACTGCGATGGCCGCCTCTAGCCTGTCGCGCCGCGCGGCAACGGCATCCCAATCCGCCAGCGCATCGGCCATTATGGATGCAGCAGCGCCGAAACCGGCCAGATTGACCGGCGATTCGGTGCCCGAACGGTGTCCGCGCTCCTGGCCCCCGCCGCGGATCAACGGCATCGGCATCATAAGATCGGCATGAGCAATCAAGGCGCCGGCGCCTTTCGGGCCGCCGATCTTGTGCGAGGATACGATCAAATAGTCCGCCATCGGCTTTGCCATATCGATCTTGATGCGGCCGGCGGCCTGCACCGCATCGAGCACGAAGACGCCGCGATTGGCTTTGACGATCCGGCTGATCTCTTCAACCGGTTGTATGACGCCGGTTTCATTGTTGGCGTAGTGACAGACGATGAGCGGCAGACCAGCGCTGTGATCGTGTTGGCTCAATAGGGCGTTTAACTGATCCAGATCGACCAGACCGTCGCGCTTTACCGGAAACAGCGTGCGATCGGCTTCGGGAAATTGCCCGCCTTCAAGCGTGCAGGGATGATCGGCCGCGCATACATAAAGCCGGCTCATCGTCACTGGTGCGCGCCCCATAGAATAATGCGGTGTGAGCGCCAAAACGGCTGCCTCGGTCGCACCGGACGTAAAAACCACATGGTCATCTTTCGTATTGACGAGGGCGGCGACCTGGCGGCGCGCCTTTTTGACGATGGACCGCGCAGCCCTGCCCTCGGCGTGAACTGAAGACGGGTTGGCATCAATCTCCATCGCCGCGAGCATCGCTTCGCGCGCTTTCGGCAGAAGCGGTGCCGAAGCGTTATAATCCAAATAGATGCGCGATTTGCTGACCATGAACCCTTTCCGTTGGCGTGATGCACGGATTTCCTTGAAATTTGCAGGGCTAAACCCTTATGACGGGCGCCACAAAGGCGCAAATGGGACCAAACAACGCAATCGGCAAGCGCGATGCGTTCAATCCCGACGACAAGATTTGGAGTATTCATGCCCGAAGTAATTTTCAACGGTCCGGAAGGCCGGCTGGAAGGCCGCTATCAACCCGCATCTGAGAAAGACGCGCCGATTGCGATGATCTTGCATCCGCATCCCCAGTTCGGCGGGAACATGAACAATCCGCTGATCTACAATCTGTTTTACATGTTTCAGGAGCGTGGCTTCACGACACTGCGGTTCAACTTCCGCGGAATCGGGCGCAGCCAGGGCGAATTTGACCATGGTGCGGGCGAGCTCTCCGATGCCGCCGCGGCGCTGGACTGGGTACAGTCTTTGCATCCCGAAGCCAAGTTCTGCTGGGTCGCCGGCTATTCATTCGGCGCTTGGATCGGCATGCAATTGTTGATGCGCCGACCCGAGATTGAGGGCTTCATGTCGATCGCGCCGCAGCCGAACATTTATGATTTTGCGTTCCTGGCGCCGTGTCCCTCGTCCGGCCTGATCATTCACGGCGCGCAGGACCGTGTCGCACCGCCCGATGCGGTTCAGGGTCTCGTCGACAAGCTGCACACGCAGAAAGGGATTTTGATCACCCAGCGCACGATGGATGACGCCAACCATTTCTTCCAGGGCCACGAAGATGCGCTGTTGGAAGAATGCGCCATGTATCTCGATGCGCGCCTTCGCGGCGAACTGGTTCCCGACAATGTCAAGCAATTGGTCGGCAAGCGCTGACCATTAAGCTTTCCGAGGGCTATGGCGCCGGCGGCTCCGATATCACGCCGCCAGTGCAGGGCTCATCGCAACCCGTGGTTGACGGGTATGTAAGCGGCAGGCCGCGCTGGGCCCGCACCGCCAGATAAGCCCAGCATTGCGCCTCCATCGCATCACCGTCCAAGCCAACGCTGTCGGCCGAAGCGATCTTTGCATCGGGCAAAAGGCGTTCCAGCGCCTGCATAATCGCCGCGTTTCGCGCGCCGCCGCCAGAGATGACCCAGGTTTGCGGCTCCAGCCCGGCGAGCTTTTGTGACCGGGCAATTGCTTGCGCGGTCAATTCGACAAGCGTAGCGGCGCCGTCGGCGGCACTGATATTACGCGTTCTTGACAACGTAATGTCGTTTCTATCCAATGATTTAGGAATGTTTTCTTCATAAAATGAATCAGCTAGATAATCGGCGAGGATGGCGTCATCGACCTGGCCCGTCAGTGCCAGCGCCCCCTCTTCGTCAAAGGCCCTATTGGTGTTCTTCTGAACCCATTGATCGATCAGTGCATTGCCGGGCCCGCAATCAAAGGCAATCGGTGGCTTGCCGCCCTCGACAAAGGTGACATTGGCAATGCCGCCAATATTGACGAAAGCCGTGGGGCTTTCGTGCGTCAGTTTCTTCGCCAGCGCCTGATGAAAGACCGGCACCAGGGGTGCGCCCTGCCCACCATTGGCCATGTCATTGGCCCGCATGTCCCAAACCACGGTGATGCCGGTTTGGTCCGCCAATTGCTGGCCATCGCCCAATTGCACTGTAAAACCAAGGTCAGGCCGATGGATGATCGTCTGCCCGTGAAAGCCGATCAGATCGATTTCGCCGGCGCTCAACCCGTTGCGCGCCAGAAACAGGTCCACAGCAGTGGCATGGCGCTCGGTCAACTCGCGCTCCAGCGCCGTCATTTGCGGTGTGCGCTGCGCCCGATCGGTCATGGATTTTGCCTCGGCCAAGGCAGCGGCAATCGATTGCGAAAAGGCCGCTTCATAGGGCACCATCATGGTCGGCCCGAACTCGATCTGCCCAATGCCATCGGTGCGCATAAGAGCCGCATCAATGCCGTCCATGGACGTGCCGCTCATTAAGCCGATTGCAGTCTTGATCTTCGACACGCTCTCCTCCATGACGCCCAGACTTTTCCATAAGCAAGCAAAACGACAAACGCCATGGCGACCTATAAGTCAGATTTTCTCAATGTGCTCGATGAACGCGGGTTCATCCATCAATGTTCGGACTTTGAGGGGCTGGACGATCTGGCCAGCCGGCGTGAATTGATTGCCTATGTCGGCTATGATGCCACCGCGCCATCGCTTCATATCGGCAACTTTTTGTCGATGATGATGCTGCACTGGCTGCAGCAGACCGGCAACAAGCCGATCACTTTAATGGGGGGCGGGACAACCATGGTTGGCGACCCGTCGGGCAAGGATGAAACCCGTCCGATGCGCACCATCGACGAGATTGAGGCCAACAAGCAATCCATCCGAGGCGTTTTTGAAAAAGTCCTGACGTTTGGTGACGGCGCCGGTGAGGCGTTGATGGTCGACAATGCCGAATGGTTGTTGAAGCTCGGCTATATTGACATGCTGCGCGATGTGGGTCGGCATTTTTCGGTCAACCGCATGCTGACCATGGATTCGGTACGGCTACGGCTCGAACGCGAACAGGAGATGAGCTTTATCGAGTTCAACTACATGATCTGCCAATCCTACGACTTTGTGGAGTTGGCGCGCCGTTATGGATGCAATTTGCAGATGGGCGGGTCCGACCAATGGGGCAATATCGTCAATGGCGTGGATCTGGGACGCCGTATGGGCACGCATCAATTATACGCCTTGACCACACCGCTGCTGACAACAGCTTCCGGTGCTAAAATGGGCAAGACGGCGCAAGGCGCCGTATGGCTGAATGCCGACCAGTTTTCGCCCTGGGATTTCTGGCAATATTGGCGCAACACGGAAGATGCCGATGTTGCGCGTTTCCTGAAACTGTTCACCACGCTGCCGATGGCTGAAATCGCGAAACTGGAAAAGCTTGAAGGCGCGGAAATTAACGAGGCCAAAAAGGTTCTGGCAACGGAAGCCACAGCGCTGCTGCACGGGCGCGACGAAGCTGAAAAGGCGCTTGCGACGGCGCAGAAGACGTTTGAGCAAGGCGCCGCGGCGGACACGCTGCCAACCCTGAGCGTTTCGCGAGCCGAATTGGATGCGGGTATCGGCGTTTTGACGCTGTTTGTGCAAGCCGGGCTTGCCGGGTCCAACGGGGAAGCAAGACGCCATATCAAGGGCGGCGCGCTAAAACTGAACGACAAGCAGATCACGGATGAAAAACAGGTGATCGATGCGTCTTCGCTTCAGGACGGCGCGATTAAATTGTCGATGGGTAAAAAGCGGCACACGCTGGTCAAGCCGACCTAGCGGAACTGGAAAATGTTTCGGAAGATACCGGGCGCGATGACGCTGAGCGGGTTAACGGTCACGCGCGGTTGGTCGAAATCACCTTCCAGCAGAAATGTCACGCCGATCAAGCCACGATCGCGGCCATTACCCAACAGAAGGCCCAGTAGCGGGATCTCCGCAAAGATGGAATTCAACCCGTAAGCGGGCAGGAATGTGCCCGTAATGCGTGTCTGGTTGTTGCGGTCAAACACCCTGCCCTGCATGGCAAAGCCAACCAGCGGGCCTCTGATGTAAGCCTGTGAAACATCGAGGGAGCCCGAGCCGAACACCAGGTCGGCAACGCCTGAGTCGAACGGCACTTCTCGCAAATCCAGGTCGCGATTGATCGCGTCGCGCAGGCTACCCGTCTCGTCGGGACGCGTGCTGACCAACCGATCAAGCGCCGGTTCGTTGAAAATTCTGAAATCGCGGATTTCAAGCGGGCCCCGCAAATCACCGTTCGACGCCGCCGTCAGATCAAGGCCTAACGCCCCGCCCTGAATCTGACCGTAAAGATCAAGAAACCTGAGAAACTCCCCGGCATCGAACGCTTCCACGCGCATGCGCCGTTCGGCGCCCTGCCCGTTGATCACTACGGAAAAAGGCATGCCGCTGGCCCCGACACCGGTGACCGAAAAGCTATCTATGCCACCATTGCGGATACGGCCCGATGCCGAGACATTGCGCATGGTCTCACCGTTGAAGCCGGCGACAGTGCGAAAGCGTGCTTCAATGTTGACCGGGGTGTCATCGCCTGGATCGCCGGTCGCCTGAAGCTGGGCGCGGACATGGCGCATCAGCGCCCGCAGATCGATCAAAGACCCATCGACATCGATATCGAAGCGTTCGCCCTCCCGGCTCAGATCGACGCTGAAATTATCACCTGGATTAAGTGATACCTGGCGTAGGCGCGCTGCGTTCAGGCCATCGGTGCCGACATCAATCCGGCCAGTTGCCCCAAAGCCATCACCTTTGAAATTGAACTGATCCAGCGTGGTCTGACTGCCCCGGTCGAGCAGTTGAAAGGCAACGGATGCTGGAATGCCCCGTCCCTTGCTCCAACCGATCCATGGCAATGAAAATGTCGCCTCGCGCAGCGAGGCGGTGACCCACATGTCCTCCTGCTCGCGATCGACAATGATGTCGGTCACGCCCGTCAATATGGTTTCAAGGCCAGGCGCCAAGGTCCTTCGACTGGAATCATCG
>JBCCRB010000039.1:0-12010 GCA_039208465.1 Pseudomonadota bacterium | reverse complement strand
GGACACCAGCACCTGAAGCTGGCGCGTCTACCAATTCCGCCATCTGGGCACGAAACTGAAGCGCTTCTCTAGGCGTGGCCACCGAGCGCGTCAACATGGTTTGCGCTGATTTTTGCCCCTTTTGGTGCCAATTACGGCCGCTGTGCTTGCCATCTGGCGGATGCGCTGCCAAGTCGGAAGCTGGGAGGAAAATTCATGATTGTGGTTGCCGGTTCCATCAACCTCGACCTCGTTGCCCGCGTAACCCGCCTACCATCGCCGGGGGAAACCGTTACCGGCGTGCGCTATGCGGAAGCGCCCGGCGGCAAGGGGGCTAATCAGGCGCTCGCCGCCGCCCGCGCTGGCGCCGGTGTCGCCATGATTGGCGCGGTGGGCAAGGACACAAACGCTGCAACCGCAACGGCGCTTTTGCGCGAGGCCAGCGTTGATCTTTCGCGCGTTCCGTCCACAGACCAACCGACCGGCGTGGCATTGATCCTGGTCGACGATGAGAGCGGCGAGAACCAGATCGCCGTCGTTGCCGGCGCCAACGCGGACGTAAAAGCAGGCCCCTTGCCTGAAGGCACCGCTGCTCTGCTCATGCAGATGGAGATCCCTGACGCGGTGACCGCGGGGTTCAGGGAAATAGCGGCCGCCGCTGGCGTGCCCGTCATCTTCAATCCTGCGCCCTTTGGGCCCGCCGCTGCGGATCTCGCGCAAAAGGCTGACGTAACGATTGTCAACGAAACCGAGTTCGACCTCCTCGCCGACGCGCTCGCGCTGACCGTGCCAAAGGAGAACGCGGCGGTGAGCGAAGAGCGCGCGCGGATCATCAAGGCACGCGGCTTTGTCAAACAAACGGCAAAAACGCTGATTATTACGCTCGGCTCGGCTGGTGCCCTTGCCCTGTCACCAGAAGCTGAGGTTCAGGCGGTACCGCCAAAAATCGAAGCGGTCGATACGGTCGGCGCGGGCGACACATTTTGCGGCTATTTCGCGACTGCCTATGCAGCCGGAAAACCGCTCGCCGATTGCGTTGACATTGCGGTCGTTGCCGGCGCTTTGGCCTGTCTTAACGAAGGGGCCCAACCAGCCATACCGACAAGCGACAAGGTGACGGCGATCCGCGGCAAAACCTAAAGCATCGCAATCCGTTCGGTAAGCAGCGCAAAAAACCCGTCCGCGTTCACATCGCCCAAGACAAGTGCATTGGCGGGCTTTTGGGTCACGCCCCACCAATCGACGACCGTCATACCCATGGTCAGTTCTGAGCCGGTCTCCACATCCACATGACAACGCCGGCCGGTAAAGAGTTCAGGCGCAAGAAGATAGGCAATCACACACGGGTCATGCAGCGGCCCGCCATCAGTGCCATATTTATCCTCATCAAAACGCTCAAAAAAATCGATCAATTGCGCCGCCGCATCGCAAACCGGTGTTTGCCGCGCGATCAGCGCGTCAACCCGCGCCCGTGTCGTCAGCGCTTTATGCGTGCAGTCGAGCGGCACGATCACCAAATCAACGCCGGCATCGAACACGATCTTTGCCGCGTGCGGATCGACATAGATGTTGAACTCGGCGGCCGGGGTTACATTGCCGCCTTCGAAGAAACCGCCCCCCATCAGCACGATTTGCTCAATGCGCGGCACGATGTCTGGCGCCTTTGCAAAGGCAAGCGCAATATTTGTCAGCGGACCCAAGGGGCAAAGCGTGACGGACTTTTCGGGCGCGCTCCGCACCGTTTCAATGATGAAATCAACCCCATGCTGGTCCTGCAGCACCATTGTTGGTTCAGGCAGCTCCGGTCCATCCAGTCCGGTTTCGCCATGCACATATTCTGCCGTTACCAAAGGCCGGATCAGCGGTCGGTCAGCACCGGCAAAAACCTTCGTTTCCGGTTTTCCTGCCAGTTCGCAAATCTTGCGCGCATTTTTTTCCGTCAACGCCAGCGGAACATTGCCCGCAACGGCGGTGATGCCGAGCACATTCAATTCAGGGCTAGCCAGCGCCAAAAGGATCGCCAAGGCGTCATCCTGACCGGGATCCGTGTCGATAATGATATTGCGCGCCATGCTGGGCGGTCCCCTTCCTTGAAATTGGCTGACGCACTGACCATAGTGTGTCTTAAGGCAGATGCCAGCCGGGTCGGCCTTCCATTACGTCGCTTTTGCAAAGGACGCACGACTGCCATGACGCGTATCACGTCGTTTTCCAGCCCGCTGCTTTTGGGCTTTGACGCCATCGAAAAATACCTTGAGCGCGTTGCCAATGGCTCCGATGGTTACCCGCCTTACAATATTGAACGCATTGCCGATGCTGATGGCATCAGATTGCGCATAACGCTAGCGGTTGCCGGCTTCGCCCTCGATGATCTGGAGATTACGACGGAGAACAACCAGCTTGTGATCCGCGGTCGCCAGAGTGAGGAGGCCGATGAGGGTCGCGAGTTTTTGCACCGCGGCATCGCTGCACGTCAGTTTCAGCGGGCCTTTGTCCTGGCTGACGGAATGCGGGTGCTGGATGCCGAACTGATCAATGGTTTGCTGCATATCAGTCTCGACCGGCCGCAACCGGAAGCCATCGTAAAGAAGATCGCGATCAAGCAAAGCGATTGATACATCAATCCATGGTGTAAGCATCAAGTCTTTGTGACATGACGTGTTGTCATGGCGCCTTGACCATTTTTTCCGAACTGCAGATGATGTTTCCCGATTATAAGCCTATCGGAGAAAATTCGTGCGTTCGAACCCCTATCTTGCCGCCGTGTGCGCTCTTGCCACCACCCTAACTGCTCCAGCACTGGCTAGCGACATTAAGGTCTCCGATTGGGACGCCATCAGTACAGCGGCCGATGGGCAGACGGTTTACTTCAACGCCTGGGGCGGCTCCGAGCAGATCAATGACTATATCGCCTGGGCCGGCGACACGCTGAAAGAACGCTACGGCATCAATTTGGTGCATGTGAAGCTGGATGACACAGCCAACGCGGTGTCGACCGTGGTTGCAGAAGCAGCTGCCGGACGCAAAAGCAACGGGTCAATCGATCTCATCTGGATCAATGGCGAGAATTTTGCCTCCATGAAGGAGCAACAGCTTTTGTTTGCGCCCGATTGGGTGACGCAACTCCCCAATTGGCAGTTGGTCGATTTCGAAACCAAACCGACTGTGACGGTGGATTTTACCATTCCCACTGATGGGCTCGAGGCGCCTTGGGGCATGGCAAAGCTTGTGTTCTTCCATGACAGCGTGCGTACACAGACCGATGACATGCCCGATAGTGCGGAAGAACTGCTCCAATGGGCCAAGGCTAATCCCGGCCGGTTCACCTATCCACAGCCACCTAACTTTATCGGATCCAGCTTCCTCAAACAGATCTTGATCGAAACGACGGCCGATCCATCCGTGCTGCAACAACCGGTCAAGGATGAAGATTTTGAGACCGTGACCGCGCCGCTCTTTACTTATCTTGACCAGCTTCACCCGAACCTCTGGCGTTCCGCGCGGGCGTTTCCGAAAGACTATCCATCGATGACGCAACTGCTGGCCGATGGAGAATTGGAGATTACCTTTGCGTTCAATCCGGCCGAGGCTTCGAACGCCATTGCCAACCAGCTGTTGCCCGACAGCGTGCGTTCCTTCACCTTTTCAGACGGCACCTTGTCGAACACGCACTTCCTGACGATCCCCTTCAATGCCAATTCCAAGCAAGCCGCGTTGATGACCGCCAACTTCCTGATGTCGCCTGAAGCGCAATTGCGCAAACAGGACGTTGCCATTTGGGGAGACCCAACTGTGCTCGCGATGGACAAATTGGCGCCGGAAGAGCGTGAAGCCTTTGCCGCACTTGATCTGGGCGTCGCAACGCTGAAGCCAGACCAATTGGGTCCGGCTCTGCTGGAACCGCATGCCTCATGGATGGGCCGCATCGAAATGGAGTGGGCAAAGCGATACGGCGTTGCGAACTAATAACCTGGTGGACCCGGCCGCATGAACCTATTGCGGTTCGCACCCGCGCTAGCGCTTTCGATCCTCGTCATCCCGCTGGCTTGTGGACTGCTCGGCACGATTCTACCAGCATTCGGTTATTTACCTGCACTGGGAGGTAGCACGCCCAATCTGGACGCCTGGCGGTCGCTAGCTGCTGAACCGGGTATCTTGAGATCCACTTTTCAGGCCTTTGCCATTGGCCTGTCAGCCACCGCGATTTCCGTCCTGATCGTCGCGCTTTTTACCGCCGGTTGGTATGGCACGCGCTTATTTGCCCGCCTGCAGGCCATCGTCTCGCCATTGCTGGCCGTGCCACATGCCGCTGCTGCCTTCGGCTTTGCCTTCATGGTGATGCCTTCTGGCTTTCTCGCCCGTCTTGTTTCGCCGTGGGCGACCGGCTGGCAGGCCCCGCCAGATATCTTGATCGTCAATGACACGCTGGGCATTGCGCTGGTGATTGGCCTCGTCTTGAAGGAGGTGCCGTTCCTCTTACTGATGACGTTGGCAGCACTGCCGCAAGTGCCAGTCCGCCGGTCCATGCGATTTGCGCAATCGGTCGGCTATGGCCGTGTGACCGGTTTCATGCTGACCGCATGGCCGACCATCTACCCGCAGATCCGTCTCGCGATCTATGCCGTGATTGCCTATGCGACAGCGAATGTGGACATGGCGATCATTCTCGGACCCACCGTCCCACAGACACTGCCGGTGCGCCTTGCCGTCTGGATGAGCGATCCCGATTTGAGTACCCGTTTCATGGCCTGCGCTGGGGCATGCCTGCAGATTGTCATAACCCTGATGGCTCTGATCACTTGGTTCGCTATTGAGAAAGTCTTCGCCAGGGCACGCAACTTCATCGCCTTGCATGGCTTTCGGATCCAGGCTGATCTGTGGACGCGCTGGTTGTCGGCAACCGCGATTATCCTGTCTGCTGTGCTGGTATTCGGTGGCCTTGCGATCCTTGCGGTCTGGTCCATTTCTGGTTTGTGGCAATTCCCCGATGCTCTGCCACAAAGCTTTACCGCACGCACCTGGCAGCGCACTTGGCCGCGGCTGGACGCACCGATCTGGACAACACTTATCGTCGGGTTGGCTGCCATCGCCATATCGGTAACACTGGCTGTGGCATGCCTGGTTCGTGAAAATCAAACTGGCCGAACCGGCGGCAGCCGCGCCTTACTTATGATCTATTTGCCATTGCTAGTGCCACAAATCGGCTTTTTATTCGGCCTGCAACTATTCTTTCTCGCCAGCAACACTAATGCGAGCTGGTTCGCCGTCATCATGGTGCACGTGATGTTTGTGCTGCCCTACGTGTTCCTGTCCCTTTCAGCACCGTGGCGGGCTTTTGACAGGCGCTATGAGGCGATCGCAGCGGCCATGGGCAAGGGCGCATGGAGCACGCTTTTCCAGGTTAGAATGCCGATGTTGCTGCGCGCCATATTGGCCGCTGCCGCGGTCGGCTTCGCTGTGTCCGTGGGCCAATACTTGCCGACGTTGCTTGTTGGTGCCGGGCGGTTTGCGACCATCACAACCGAAGCCGTTGCGCTCGGCGCCGGCGGCAATCGCCGCGTGATCGGCGTCTACACCTTCCTGCAAATGGCGATGCCTTTCATCGGCTTTGCGCTCGCTGTAATGCTGCCCGCCTTGATTTTCCGAAACCGGCGCGCAATCAGGGCTGTATGACGGAACCGGTTCACCATGCCCTTCGTTTGGAAAAGATATCGATCAGCCTGAACGAAAAACAGCTGATCGAGATTGATCATGTGATTGAACCAGGCGACGTGCTGACGGTTATGGGGCCGTCGGGCTCGGGTAAATCAACGCTACTCGCCTTTATTGGTGGTTTTCTCGATCCGGTTTTTCGCGCCAGCGGAAAAGTGATTTGCGGGTCGACAGACCTCACCTTGTTGCCGCCGCAGAAACGCCGTGCTGGCTTGTTGTTTCAAGACCCGTTGCTGTTTCCACACATGTCCGTCGGCGGCAATCTGATGTTTGCTGCACCCGCAAATTTGTCGTCCCGCGCCCAAAGACGCGAGCGCGCACAAGCGATGTTGGATGTTCTGAACCTGTCGGATTATTTCGACGCCGATCCCGACACCTTGTCTGGTGGCCAAAAGGCGCGCGTGGCGCTTGGCCGCGTGCTGATTTCCGAGCCGGCCTTCCTGCTGCTCGATGAACCCTTTTCAAAACTGGACACCGCCTTGCGCGACCAAATGCGAAATCTGGTGTTTGACCGTGCGCGTGAAAACGGATTGCCGGTCCTGCTCGTTACCCATGATCAGGCCGATGCTGAAGCAGCCGGCGGCAAATTGGTCCATGTCGACATCAACTGATCGCTGGCCGCCATTGCCGGTCACTCAAGTCCTCAATGACCTTGCGGCAGCGCTCGGTCACCACCACAAGACGGTCCTGATCGCGCCGCCGGGAGCCGGCAAGACCACGCTCGTGCCGCTCGCCCTTCTCCAGGCTGATTGGCTTGATCCAGCCAAGAAAATTGTCGTCTTGGAGCCGCGTCGGCTCGCTGCGCGTGCGGCGGCAAGCCGACTGGCGACACTGGATAGGACGCGGCTCGGCGACCGCGTCGGATACCGGATGCGCATGGACACAAAAATATCCGACAACACCCGCATTGAGATTGTAACAGAAGGCGTCTTCACCCGAATGATCCTGGATGATCCGGCATTGGAGGGTGTTGGCTGCATCGTCTTCGATGAGTTTCATGAGCGTTCGCTCGATGCCGATTTTGGTCTGGCGCTGGCATTGGAAACGCAGGCCGCGTTGCGTGATGATCTGCGCTTGCTTATTATGTCAGCCACCCTCGATGGCGGGCGGGTGGCAGAGCTTTTGGGCGCGGACGTACCGGTTATCGAAAGCAAAGGCCGCGCCTACCCGATTGAGCTTGTGCATCGACCCCGGCAACCCGATCAAAAGGTGGAAGACGCCGTTGCCGCCGCCATTCGTTTTGCCCTGCAAAACCATACTGGGAGCATTCTGGCCTTTATACCCGGTCGCGCGGAAATTGAACGCACGGCACAGCGCCTGTCATCATTGACAAGCGACAATCTGATTATTGCGCCGCTCTTTGGCGCAATGGACATCAAAGACCAAGCCATTGCCATTGAAACGCCGCCTCCCGGCGTGCGCAAGATCGTGCTGGCGACATCCATTGCGCAGACATCGATCACCATCGACGGTGTATCCGTCGTCATCGATAGCGGACTGTCGCGCGAACCGGTCTTTGAGCCGCGATACCAGACAACGCGGCTGGAGACGGTCCGCGTCTCCAAGGCAACCGCTGATCAGCGCGCAGGCCGCGCGGGACGCACAGGACCGGGAACCGCGATCCGTCTCTGGCATGAAGGTCAGACAAGAACCCTACGTCCATTTGATCCGCCCGAAATTTTGCGGACCGATTTGAGCCGTTTTATGCTCGATGCAGCGAGCTGGGGCACCAGCAAACCTGGGCAACTCCCGCTGCTCGATCTGCCGCCTGAAGCCGCCCTGGCCCAGGCCCGCGAAAATCTGGTCAACCTCGGCGCACTGAACGAGCAGGGGCAATTGACTGGTAAAGGCAAACAGATCGCGGCCATGCCGCTGCCGGTGAATTTGGCGGCGATGGTCAGCGCTGCCCCCGATAGCGAAAACGCCTTTCAACGCGCGCTGTTGGCATTGGCGATCACCCATGTCGCGACGACGACCCGGGAAATCGATCTTGAGACTATCATGCAGGACCTTGAAACTGGCGGCCTTAAGAAACGACGGAAGCCATTGGCACAACGCGCGCGCCGGATCGTTTCGCACCTTGAACTGCCGGAAAATGACAAAAACCCGCAATCGATCGGGCGGATGTTACTCGATGCTTATCCTGACCGCGTCGCCATGCGCCGCGGCGCGCAAGCTGGTGATTTTCTCATGGCCAATGGCCGCGGCGTTGCCGTCGACGAACATCACCGCCTCGCAGCCGAGCGCTTCATCATCGTGGCCGACCTGACCGGCAAAGCCGCCCGCAGCCGCATGTTGCTCGGCGCTTCCCTAACCTTGAACGAGCTGGAAGAGGGCCTCGGCACGCTGATTGAAGAAGCAACGACGGTCACCATCGGACCCAATGGCGACCTCAACGCTTTTCGGCAGAGGCGCTTGCAAGCGCTTGTCCTGTCCAGCCAACTGATGAAACTGGCGCCAGGGCCCGAGATCGAGGCCGCCTTGAGTCAATGGGTCGCCGACAAGGGGCTCGATCTTTTGCCTTTTGATGACAGCCATCTTCGCCTGCTCAATCGTTTGCGCTGGTTGCATCGGCAAGTGGGAGCGCCTTGGCCTGACTTTGATGCGCCCGTCTTGCTCGAAGATATCGACCAATGGCTGCGGCCCTACCTTGCCGGCAAGACAGCGCTGTCGCAGCTGACCGCTGCTGAACTAACGGCGGCACTGTTGGGTCGGATCGACTATGAGCTGCACGTGCAGATCGACACATTGGCACCCGCGCATTTTTTGCTGCCGACGAAACGGCAGGCCCAACTGAGCTACGATCCGCACAAACCGCAGCCAATTTTATCGGTACGCGTTCAGGAACTATACGGATTGGCAACTCATCCCACGGTCAATGGCGGCGCAACGCCACTGTTGATCGAACTGCTGTCACCAGCCCAGAGGCCAATTCAGACCACGAATGATCTACCCGGTTTCTGGGATGGCTCGTGGGCCGATGTGCGCAAGGAAATGCGCGGCCGCTACCCGAAACATGTCTGGCCGGAAAACCCGCGCGCGGAAGCACCCACCATGCGCGCAAAGCCGCGCAATTGACTGGTCATTTCAAGCGCATGCGCCATATCCGCCCCATGGCAATCAGTGACATGTCCACGACAGATTTGGTAGTGCGGGGCAGCAACCGAAACTCCGGGCTGCGCCTTTCTACAATGACCAACACGCGTTGGCTGGCAATCTTGGGCCAGGGCATCGCCATTCTTGTGGTTGCCGGATATTTCAAATTTCCCTTCCCGGTGCTCGCCTGCACGTTCTTGTTGGGCATGTCGGCACTGTTGAACCTTGTCATGATTTGGCTGTTTCCGGCCAATCAGCGCTTGGGTCCCGCCAGTGTCATGATGATCCTCGTGTTTGATGTCGTGCAACTGGCCGCACTGCTTTACTTGACCGGTGGGTTGGAGAACCCATTCTCCGTTCTGATGATCGTCCATGTGGTGATTTCAGCGGCGACTTTGCCTGTGTTGTACACGTCGGCGATTTGCGTGCTGGTCGCTATCGCCGCTTCACTATTGGCCCTCTGGCATCTGCCGCTGCCCTGGTTCCCTGAGCAACAACTCGACGTGCCGCTGATCTTTGTCTTGGGCATGTGGGCAGCCGTTTTATCGTCGGTTGTGTTCAGTGCGTTTTACATTCACCGCGTCGCCGAAGAGGCAAGAAGCCTGGCCGACGCACTTAACGAGGCTGAACTGGTCCTGCAGCGCGAACAGCATCTGTCTGCCATTGACGGTCTGGCTGCCGCCGCCGCCCATGAGTTGGGCACTCCCCTGGCCACCATTTCACTTGTCGCCAAAGAGATGGATCTGGCGACCGCCGAAGACCATGATCTGAAAGAGGATGTGCGCCTGCTACGCGGTCAGGCGGACCGATGCCGAGAGATATTGTCGCGTATCGCAACGCTCAACACGTCTTCTGAAGCACCGATTTCGCAACTAACCCTGACCGAGATGCTAGAGGAAATCGTTGCGCCGCATCGCGAGCTGGGCGTTGCCATCGATGTCATGGCAAATGGCGAAGGCGATATGCCAGTATTTGTGCGCAATCCCGGCATTCTTTACGGCCTCGGCAATCTCGCGGAAAACGCGGTCGATTTTGCAAAATCGAAAGTCGTCATTACCTGCCGTTGGAACGCTGACATCGTGCGCGTTGAAATCAGCGATGATGGGCCGGGATATGGCGTTGACCAGTTGGAGCGTTTGGGTGAACCGGATGTGACAACAGCGAAGGGTCCGGAGCGTGCGCGCAAGGGGTCCGACGGCTTGGGGCTTGGCATATTTATCGCCAAAACGCTCCTGGAGCGCACCGGTGCCCGGCTTCAATTTACCAATGGCGGCACCGGCGGCCCAGGCGCCAATGCGCGGGTGGAATGGCCCATGTCATCCATCGCGATACAAAATGCGTAGAAAGGCACAGGAGAAAGTACCTATGCTCAACAGTTTACAAGATACCCAAACTTCGGCCGTCGCCTTGGGCGACGATCGATCCATGCTGCTGCTCGACGACGATACGCCGTTCCTGCGGCGTATGGCGCGCGCGCTGGAAAGCCGTGGCTTCAATGTCACGACGGTTGAAACGGTTGCTCAGGGCCTAGCCCATGTGTCAGCAACGCCGCCGGCCTACGCGGTGGTTGATATGCGCCTGGAAGATGGCAACGGATTGGATGTGATCAAGGCGCTGCAGACCAGACGGCCTGACGCTAAGGCGATCGTGCTTACCGGCTACGGTAACATTGCAAGTGCGGTCAACGCGGTCAAACTGGGCGCTGCCAACTATCTGGCCAAGCCCGCCGATGCCGACGATGTGGTCAACGCCTTAACCACACCGGCCGACCAGACACCACCGCCGCCAGACAATCCCATGTCGGCCGATCGCGTGCGCTGGGAGCATATCCAGCGTGTCTATGAGATGTGCGACCGCAATGTTTCGGAAACCGCGCGCCGGCTCAATATGCACCGCCGGACCCTGCAAAGGATCCTGGCCAAAAGGGCGCCGCGCTAATCGCTTGTGCTGTCGGCGGCCCATTCGGCCGCCATCAGCTTTTGTGCTGCGGCCCGCGCAAACCGCAGGGTAATCGCTTTGCGGCGGGCCGCGTTGAGCGGCAGCTCATTGGGTGCGCGAATCACATCACCGCCATATTGGTCAGCCACCAACAGGCCCTCATCCGGCGGAAAAATTGCCGTCGGGACGTCGGGCAGCGTGGCAAAGGTGAAACAATCGCAGTAATCTCGGTATTCCGGCCATTTCTGGTCGACCTGAAAATCCTGGATTGAGGATTTGATTTCGACGATCCAGATTGCCCCTTGAGGCCCCAACCCCACCAAATCAGCGCGCCGCCCGGTCGCAAGCACCATCTCCGGCAACACCGCAAACCCTTGTTCGCCCAGCAAAACCTGCACGCCGCGCCTTATTTGCATGGCACGGTGCGACTGACGGCCGTCAATCAACGGATGATTTGGTTGTGCAGCGGAAACAAGCGGCATCGCGTGATAGTGTCATAAACCACGCCGATTGCGAACCCAAACTGTGGTAGACTAGTGACGGTAGGGGGCACAAAGGGCGAAAAATGGCATTTTCGTGGCATTGGTACTGGACAGTACCGCTTTCGGTTAATAGTGCTGGGAAGACTGGGGCGATGTCTAATCACTAAGCGGGGATCGATATATGTCCATTAGAATGATGATCACGGCCATCGTGGTCGCTTTGGCAACGGCTCTCGCCGGTTGTTCCGTTACCACTAACTCAAGCTACTTCTCCGGTGCGTATATGGGCAAAACGGATGGCGCTTATCGCCTTCCGCGTATTCCGCTCTCAAAGGTTCCCCGTAAATATCAGCGTCAGATCGTTGTGTATGAAACCAAGCATCGTGTTGGCACGATTGTGGTCGATACGCCGAACCGGTTCCTTTACCTGGTAGAGCCGGACGGCAAGGCTGTGCGTTATGGCATTGGCGTTGGCCGTGATGGTTTCCGCTGGTCCGGCACCGCCAAAGTGGGCTGGAAGCGCAAATGGCCAACGTGGACACCGCCTGCGGCCATGATCCGTCGTCAGCCTGAACTGGCCAAATATCGCGGTGGCATGAAACCCGGCCTGACAAACCCGCTTGGCGCACGTGCCCTTTATCTGACGCAGGGCGGCCGTGACACCGGCTACCGCATCCACGGTTCGCCGGAGTGGTGGTCAATTGGTACGGAAGCATCTTCCGGCTGCATCCGCATGATGAACCAGGATATTATCGATATCTACGATCGGGCAAAGCCTGGCGCTAAAGTGGTGGTTCTGCCGC
>JBCCRB010000038.1:0-12152 GCA_039208465.1 Pseudomonadota bacterium | reverse complement strand
GGTAGATGTGGGTCTTGCCCGCCACCACTTTACTGACATTGTTCAGTTCCAGTGCCATGCGTTTCCTCCCCGCTCCCTATTCCGCGGCCAGGCTGTTGTTTTGAGCGGGATGGTTTTTCTCCATCCAAGTCTGGAGTTTTTTGGCGGCCTTGTCGTCGAGGCGCAGGCCGAGCTTTGAGCGGCGCCACAGCACGTCCTCGGCAGCCATGGCGAACTCATGCGCCATCAGCCAGTTGACCTCCGCCGCATAAAGCCCAGCGCCAAAATGCGTGCCCAGATCCTTGGCCGATTTGGCATCGCCAATAATCGTGGCCGCCTCTGTGCCATAAGCGCGCACGAGGCGGCGGACTGTCTTTTTCTCCAGCCAGGACGCTTCTGCCGCCAGTTCATCGACCAGACTGTCAAAACGGTCGACCGCGAAGTCGCCGCCGGCCAGCGGCACACCGGCTGTCCAACCCTTTTGCGTGTTGGCGAGCAACGGCTGCAGCTTTTCTACTGCGCTTTCAGCAAGCCGCCGATAGGTGGTGATCTTGCCGCCAAACACGTTGAGCACCGGGGCGCCGCCATTGGTGTCGAGGGACAGGACATAATCGCGCGTCGCCGCGGTCGCTGACGTCGCGCCATCATCATAGAGCGGGCGCACGCCGGCATAGGTCCACACGATGTCGTCTTTTGTAACCGGCTTGGCGAAATAGTTGGATGCAAAGGCCAACAGATAATCGCGCTCCTCATCGGTGCAGACTGGGCGCTCATCGAGATCGGTGTGTTCGGCGTCCGTCGTGCCGATCAGTGTAAAGTCGGTCTCATAGGGGATGGCGAAAATGATCCGGCCATCTGTGCCCTGGAAGAAATAGCATTTGTTGTGATCGAACAGTTTCTTGGTCACGATATGCGAGCCGCGGACCAGGCGCACACCTTCGCTGGAATTGATACGGGTGACGCCGCGCACAATGTTTTCCACCCACGGGCCACCGGCATTGACCAGCGCCCTCGCCTGCCACTGCGTGCGTGCACCGGTCTGCCTGTCTTCAACAATGATTTCCCAAAGCCCGTCTTTGCGCGTTGCCGAGATCACTTTGGTGCGTGTCAGGATCGTTGCGCCGCGATCATGCGCATCGCGTGCGTTAAGGGCGACCAGCCGTGAATCTTCGATCCAGCAATCGGAATACTCATAGGCCGTCTTGAAACGCGGCTGCAACGGCGCGCCTTCCGGCGCTGCGGCCAAGTTCAACGTGCTTGTGCCGGGCAGCAATTTGCGCCCGCCCAGATTGTCGTAAAGGAAAAGCCCGAGCCGGATCAGCCATGCCGGGCGGCGCCCCTTCATCCAAGGCATGAGAACAGACAGCAAGCGTGAGGTCGGCGTGTCATTCTCAAAACGCATATCTTTGTGGAACGGCAAGACGAACCGCATTGGCCAAGAGATGTGCGGCATGGCTTTTAGCAGCACTTCGCGCTCGATCAGCGCCTCGCGAACAAGCCGGAATTCGAAATATTCCAAGTATCGCAGGCCGCCATGAAATAATTTGGTGGATGCCGACGAAGTGGCGGAAGCCAGATCATTCATCTCAGCGAGCGCGACTGTCAGGCCGCGCCCGCACGCATCACGCGCGATGCCGCACCCGTTAATGCCACCGCCAATGACGAAGAGATCAACAGGCTTTTCTGCTGCGAGTTGCGCCACTGAATTTCCTCCCACTGTCAGGCTGCCATTACGCGAAAATCTATGCAACCGTATTTTTATCGTTTTTTTTCGTTTTATCCATAGAGATGTTTTTTCGCGTGCCGTTTTTGGAAATTTTGTTTCGATTATGCGCGTTTCAAAGCGCTTTGGCCCATAGCAAGGCAGCAATTGCGGGCGTTAACGCCAAAAATGGTGTCGTGTGGACAATTCGCGCGAAAACGATAATTTGCACGGAAAAACGAAGGGGGGACCGTGGCCACTCTACGGAAAAACGATATTCTGACGCTCCTACGGGCCGAGGGAAAGGCGACGGTAGATTTTCTCGCTGATCATTTCGGCGTGACTGTTCAAACTGTCAGGCGCGATCTCACGGAGTTGGAGCAGGAAGGGCATGTCAGCCGTGTGCATGGCGGTGCCACGCTGCGCGGCGGCGTCACCAATATCCAATATGATCATCGCCGTGAGCTGCATGCTGCCGAAAAGGAACAGATTGGCAGGCTGGTAGCGGCCTACATCCCCTCCAACACGTCGCTTTTTATCAATATCGGGACAACCACCGAGGCCGTTGCCAGAGCCTTGCTTGACCACGAAAACCTGACCGTTGTGACCAACAACATGAACGTGGCCAACATTCTTGCCGGCAACTCCAATTGCGAGGTCATTGTATCAGGCGGCACCTTGCGCCGCACCGACGGCGGACTTGTCGGCGATTTGGCGACGCAGATGATCGAGCAGTTCAAGGTCGACATCGCCATCATCGGCGCTTCGGCCCTTGATGAAGATGGTGACATGCTGGACTTCGATCTGCGCGAAGTTGGCGTGTCGCGATCGATCATCCGTCACGCGCGCCGCGTTTTCCTGGCGACCGATGGTTCGAAATTTGAACGGACCGCCCCGGTGCGCATTGCTTCGCTGGCCGATGTTGATGCGGTCTTCATTGATCAGCCAATGCCGGGCGACCTGGCCCAGCGCTGCCTGGAATGGGGCACATCTGTTCATATCGTTGGTCAGCATTATTGAAAGCGTTGACTAGCCTGACGGCGTGCGGCGCCTTTCGGCAGACTGCGCTTCGCGCTTGCAGTTTGCGCTATCCTCGCACTAGGTAGGGCGTCGCGTCTCCCGTCAGATGGAAGTTTGGATTTTCGTACGCCATGAACCGATCTGTGATGTTAGCTGCCATTGGGGCGCTTGGGCTGGTGGCAGTGGTCGCTGCTTACCTGGTTGGTGATCAAAACGAATTTTCGGAAAATGATGCTTTTGCGGCGCCGGGTCTTGAGCCGATGACCATCGAACAGGCGCGCAGCGATTTCTGGCTTTTGACGCCGGCCTTGCTACTGGTTGTCTACGAGGCTTTCGGCGAAACCCAGGAAGATGCCATTTACGACACGCTTGCAACGGTCACGCAGGGCGATGCGCTGGAATACCTCTATCTGGAGCGCGTCGGCGCCATGGCCAGCGGCGGCCTTGATGGGGCCGATCAGACTATTCACGAGATCAATCTTCTAAACACCACGGTTGCGCGTGAGGTGGCTTCGCTGACGATCGATGCGTCCTGGCAAGTCATCGGGACCGTTGGCCATGCCGAGCATCTGCACGTGCGCGGCAATACCTACAGCGCGCAATTGATTGTTGCGCCGGTGGATGGCGCATGGCGTATCACCGATTTCGAATTGCGCGATGTGAACCGGGATGCGGCTGGCGAAACGTTTCTGGCGCCCGAGGCAGACGGATGATCGCCGTTGAAAAGCTCGTTTTTGGGTATGGCACAGGTCATTTCCGCCTTTCAGTCCCGGAACTGGTCATGGGCAGCGGCGAAAAGCTCGCCATTGTGGGGCCGAGCGGTAGCGGCAAGACGACATTGCTGAACCTGATCGCTGGCATCTTGTCGCCGCAAGCCGGCAGGATCAGCGTTGCAGAGACAGAAATTACCGCCCTGCCCGATACCGCACGTCGGCAGTTCCGCGCCAGCCAGATGGGTTTTATCTTTCAGGACTTCGCGCTGTTGGACTATTTGTCGGCGCGGGAAAACATTCTTTACCCCTATCGCATCACGCCCGCCTTGAAGTTGGACAGTGATGCGCGCTCGCGTGCCGAAGCCCTTGCGGCAGCTTGTGGCATTGGAGACAAGCTTGACCGACATCCCCCTGCCCTCAGCCAAGGCGAACAACAGCGCGTGGCCATCTGTCGGGCCTTGGTAACGCAGCCGAAGCTTATCCTTTCCGACGAGGCGACTGGCAACCTCGATCCGGACAACAAGACCCGCATTCTCGAGCTGCTGTTTGAGCAGGCAGCCGAGGCCGGCGCTGCCATTTTGGCGGTCACGCATGATCACGAATTGCTGCCGCTGTTCGACCGGGTCATCGATTTTAACCAGTATCGCGAGAGCGAGGCGATATGAACGCACTGTTTCTCGCCTTTTCCTATCTGCGCTACTATTGGGCCCGGAGCGTTGTTCTGGTCACGATTATCGCGTTGATCCTGTTTGTGCCGATTGCAACCCAGATCTTATTGTCGAGTAGCGAACGGGCGCTCGTGGCGCGCGGGCAAACAACGCCGCTTTTGCTGGGTAGCCGCGGATCGCAATTGGATTTGACCATGGCGGCGCTTTATTTCTCCGATGAACGTCCTGATCCGGTGGCAATGCGCGAAGTGGAAGCCGTGTGGGATAGCGGTTTGGCTGTGCCGATCCCGGTGCACACGGCTTTTTCGTCGTCTGGTTTTCGGATTGTGGGGACGACGCTCGATTATTTTGACTTTCGTGATCTTAACGTTGAGGACGGGCGTGGCTTATCGCTTCTGGGTGATGCGGTGATTGGCGCTGATGTGGCGCAAGCGCTCGGCAAAGGGGCCGGTGACACGCTTGTTTCCGCGCCGGAAAACCTGTTCGATCTGGATGGTGTTTATCCGCTGGAGATGCCGATTGTTGGCGTGCTGGCGCCAACCAACACGCCGGATGATGCGGCGATCTTTGTCGACATCAAAACCGCTTGGGTTATCCAGGGTATCGGTCATGGCCATGAGGATGTGGTGACCGCTGTGGATATTGCCGCTGATGATAGTGCCGTGGCCAATGCCGCGATCGTTCAATATCAGCGTATTACGCAGGACAATATTGAGAGTTTTCACTTTCACGGGTCGCGCGATGACTTCCCGACTTCGGCGGTGATCATTGTGCCCAATGACAGCCGCGCCAGCACCATTCTCAAGGGCCGTTATCTGGATGCTGAAGGGCCAACCCAATTGATCGAGCCGGCCGGCGTCATCCAGGGTTTGGTCGACCGGATTTTCAGGATCAAGTCACTGCTCGATGTCGTCACAGTGATCATTGCCGGGGCCACGTTGGCGGCGATCGGACTTGCGCTGTTCCTTGGCTACCGGTTGCGCGCCCGGGAGATTGCGACCGCCGTTAAGCTGGGCGCCCAACGCGGCATGGTAGTTCGGCTCTTGGCAGCCGAGACAGTTACGCTATTGTCGCTTTCAGGTGTTATCGCTGCTGGCGCAGCACTCATCACATCGCGCAATGCCGAAGCCTGGGTCGCATGGATCATCGCTTTTGGCGCTTAACCATCGGGAGGTCCCATGAACCGTCATTTCGCCGCCTTGTCGCTTGCTAGCCTCGTCGCCGCCACGCCTGCCTTGGCACACTACGGCATGATCATTCCCAATGATCCGATGATTTCTCAGGAAGACGGGCGCAGCGTGTCGTTGATCCTTTCCTTTTCGCATCCGTTTGAGATGGATGGGATGATGCTCGACACCCCGGTTTCATTTTCGGTAACCCATGAAGGTGATACGACAGATTTGCTGGGCAGTCTGCAAAGCGCCACGGTCATGGATGAACAAGGCTATGTGCTCGATTATGGTCTGGAGCGACCCGGCACCTATATCTTCGCGATGGAGCCGCAGCCCTATTGGGAGCCGGCCGAAGATGCCTTCATCATCCACTACACGAAAACATATGTGACCGCCTATGGCGACGATGAAGGCTGGGATAGCGAGCTGGGTCTGAAAACGGAAATCGTCCCGCTGTCCAAACCTTTCGGGCTTTGGGAGCACAATGTGTTTCAGGCTATTGTGAAGATGGACGGGGAACCTGTCCCCTACGCCGAAGTTGAAGTTGAGTTCTTCAACGATGGTGCCGGTGCGACGGCACCGGACGAACTGATGATCACGCAAACCGTCAAAGCCGATGCTGACGGGGTTTTCACCTACGCGCCGCCATCGGATGGTTGGTGGGGTTTTGCCGCGCTCAATACCGCAGACTACACCTTGCCGCATGAGGGACAGGACAAGGCTGTGGAACTTGGCGCGGTGATCTGGGTTCACTTTGAAGAATGGACGGGCCAGTGATGCGACGCCTTTTGCTTGCTGCTTTCATTGCCGCTACCGCCAACCCTGCATTGGCGCACCAACTCACGGTCTTTGCCTCTGTCGAGTGCGAGGCGGTGACCGTTGAAGCGAAGTTTTCCAACGGGCGGATTGCCAAACAGGGCGATGTGCGTGTGCTTGATGGGAACAACAACCTTTTGCAGACACTGGCGCTTGGCAGTGATGGAACGGCCCGGGTTGCGCTTAATGGTGTCGACCATTCTGGCGGTCTGGTGATTGAAGTGGATACCGGCAGCCATGAAAATTACTGGATCGTCACGCCAGAGGATATCGGGCGCAAATGCGGCAGCTAATGGCGGTCACGGCTTATCGGTTCTTACTTGCTTTGATTTTGACGGTGTGCGCGCTGTCAATGGCGCATGCGCAGGATCGACCGCGCGTGGTTGCTGTGAATTATCCGCTTTCCTATTTTGCTGAACGCCTTCTGGCAGATGAGGCCGAAATCATCTTTCCCGTCCCGGCGGATGTCGATCCATCCTTCTGGCGCCCGACAATCGCCGATATCAGCATGATTCAATCGGCAGATCTGATCCTGTTGAACGGTGCCGGTTTTGCTGCATGGGTCGACCGGGTGTCACTGCCCCGCGCAAAACTGGTGAATACGAGTTCGGCGTTAGAAGATCGTTTCATCGTAACCGAAACGATTACGCATAGTCATGGGGAGGGCGGCGAGCATTCCCACGAGGGCCTTGCCTCTTATACCTGGCTCGATCCGACACTGGCAATTGCGCAAGCCAAAGCCATCGCGGCTGGCCTGACCGCACGCGGGATCGGCGATGCGAATGCTGTCGAAACCCGGCTTGCCACACTTCGCGCTGATCTTGAGGCGTTGGATGTAAAAACAAGCGCGGCGCTGGCCACACTCACGGAGATTGGCATCGTGGCCACCCATCCGCGTTACCAGTATTTTGCGCGGCGCTATGGCCTCTCCATAAGCGCGTTGGATTGGGAAGCCGGCGCGATGCCGGATGCGGCGCAATTGGCGGCACTGAGCGCGCTCGCGGCGCAAACCAATGCACAGATCCTGATTTGGGAAGCTGAACCACCGGCCGAAGCGATCGCGCGCGTTGAAGAGCTTGGCCTTAAAAGTGTTGTCTTTGCGCCTTTGGCACAACCAAGCCCCGAAGGCGCTTATCTCGAAGCGCTTGATGCTGCGATTTCGGCGCTGTCAGGGGCCGCTATGCAAAACCGCGGCGGTTAGGCGTCGCCGTCAAGCTTCTTTATCCGGCTCAGATAAATTGGTAGAAGAGCTTGTAAAATTTAAGGCGGGGGAATGGTGAGCAATTACCATACGCGGATAAATAGTGCCAATGTTAGACGGCGGGGCGCAGCGGGACAGGCGTAGCGTCCACATCAAAGCTGCCATTTGTGTTTTGACACGGCAGCGGCCCGACATGTTGCAACGTGCCCTTGATTCGATTCAACAGATGCGCGTTCCCGAAAATGCGTCGATTTTTGTCGTGGTCGTGGAAAATGATGTTCTGGACTCGGCGATCGGATTGGCTTCAGCGCTGCAAAAGCGCTCGGGCATCGCCACCATTTACGAACGGGAAACACGAATTGGCATTCCGTATGCACGCAACCGGGCGCTCAGTGTCGCGCTGGCACAAGGCGCCGATGTCATCCTATTTTTTGACGATGATGAAGTCGTCACCGAAGACTGGCTCGACGGGATGTTGATACGTTACCGCGAAACTGACCTCGATCTGATCGGCGGCCCGGTCGTGATGGATGCAGAGGTGGAACCGAGAGGTTGGATTACCCGAAGTATTCTGTTTGGGACCAATCAGCGGTTTCACAGCCGTATTAGCCGAGCCGAAAAACGTCTGGCACGCGGCGACGAAGGCAGAATTCCGATCAGCACCAACAATTGGTTAGCCTCTCGCGCCGTGTTTGAGGCGTTTGGCATATATTTCGATGAATCCTACGGCGCTGGCGCTGGTAGCGATATGAAGTTTTATCGAGACGCGTCGCGGGCCGGCGTGAAAACCGGATGGGCTGCAAATGCATTCGTCAAGGAGTTGGTGCCGATCGAGCGTTTGACCATAGGGTATGTTTTCAAACGCACGCGTGATCAGCGCAGCATCTCGATCTATCGCGATGTTCAGAAGTCTGGATATTGGCGCACTATTATACGATCGGCGCCGGAGCTTTTTTACCGCTGTGTCGCGATACCGTTTGGCCCCTTAGTTGTTGTCCTGTCTGGCGGACGTGCCCTGGCAGGTTATGTGCGTTTTATCGGCAAGGCCGCCGGGATCATCACCGGCCTTTTGGGCCATGCTACCAGCCATTACCAACAGACGACGGGGCATTGACCGTGTGCGCTCTGTCTCATGCGTATCGGGAGTGCGAAGGTGAGTTGACGCTTCTGTGCCCGCAGCACCACTGCATATCATGGTAGAGCGGAGCGCAGGTATGGCCCCCGTCATTTCTATCATCACGCCGACCTACAATCGATCCAGAGTTTTGGGACGTGCGATTGAAAGCGTACTTTCGCAGACGGTGGATGATTTCGAATATATTGTGGTGGACGATGCCTCGACCGACGATACGGCGGACCTTGTCCGGTCATTCAATGACAAGAGAATTCGCTTTATCCAACTTGAGAAGAATTCAGGCGCCAATCGCGCGCGCAACACGGGGATAAACGCCGCCTCGGCGCCGACGCTCGCATTTCTCGACTCAGATGATGTTTTCCAGCCGGATCGGTTAGCGAACACGCTGGACGCATTCGCCAAAAACCCAAAGGTGAACCTGGTCATCAATTCTTTTGTTAGTGTTTCCAAAGCCCGCCAAAGCGATTGCACGAACCTGGAAGCGATTTTGTCACCGGCGTTACTTTGGCAGGCCTTGGTGACTTATAATCTGTTCATCAGCAGTTCTGCGATCAATGTGCGGCGGCAAACGGCGCTCGATGTAGGTGGTTTTTCTGAAGGGTTGAACCGGATGCAAGATCGGGATTTTTTGCTCAAGCTGGCTAGCCATCATGGTGCGCTGACTGTCGCCCAGATCGATTGGATCAAGTATGAGAGCGATGATTCCATATCTGCATCGCACAGGGGATATGTGCGGGCGCTTGCCGAGCTGATGGCGCTGAATCCAACCGTCGCTGCGAAAGAGCGAGCAACGGTGCGCTATCATGTTTTGCGCCGCATGTTGAAACTATTAGCGCGTAGGCGCATTGATATCGCCTTGTCCGAATTGCTGGAAAGCCGTTTGCATGAGGATACCCGCATTCCATTTCACGCGATGATTGCGAGCTACAAGGGCGGAAAGCAGAGGCGCCGTGCTGTTCGGCAAGCGTTGATACGTGCTGCGCGTGATTATGCTGACAAACACCTACGCGAGGATCAAACGCCTTAGGTGCTTTGTGGCGCTGCCACGCGCGCAGCGCAAAATTTGAATTCCGGGATCTTGCCGAATGGATCGAGTTGCGGATTGGTCAAAACGTTCGCCGGGCTTTCATTGAAGGCAAACGGCATGAAAATCATGCCATCGGCAACCTCCCTGTCAGCGCGCAGCATGGCATTTACTTTACCACGGCGGGTTTCGATCTCAATCATCTGACCCACCTGGAAGCCCTGCCGTCGTACTTCCTTCGGGTTCATGGCGGCGATGCCAACCGGTTCGATTTCATCAAGAACTGAAGCACGACGTGTCATTGCACCGGTGTGCCAATGCTCCAGTAAGCGCCCTGTCGTCAGCACTAATGGGAACTCTTCATCGGGCACTTCGTCGGGTGCCAACAGATCGGCCGGAACGATTTTGCCGCGTCCGTCTGAAGTCGGGAAACCATCATCAAAGATCACGTCACGGCCAACGCCTGTGTCGCCGTCCAGCGGGTATGTGACCACGTCCTGTTCCGTCAACATCTCCCAACTGATCCCTTTGAGTGAGGGCATGAGCGCGCTCATCTCGCGGTACACGTCTGCCACACCGTCGGGGTAGTCCCAGTCGAGGCCTAGATGATCGGCCAATTGTACGATCAGTTCCCAATCCTGGCGCGCTTGACCGGGCGGATCGACCGCTGGGCGTCCTAACTGAACCTGCCGGTTGGTGTTGGTGTAAGTGCCCAGCTTTTCCGCATGAGCGGAGGCCGGTAGCACAACATCGGCGTGCCAACAGGTTTCGGTTAAAAAGATGTCCTGCACAACCAAATGGTCGAGCTTGGCGAGCGCAGCGCGGGCGTGGGTTTGATCGGGATCGGACATGGCCGGGTTTTCGCCCATAATGTACATGCCGTTGATCTGATCGGCGTGGATGGCATCCATGATCTCAACCACGGTGAGCCCGCGTTTGGGGTCAAGCGGCCTGCCCCACGCATCTTCCATCTCGCCGCGAATATCGGCGTTCTCAACGAGGCGGTAATCGGGATACATCATCGGAATAAGCCCGGCGTCAGAGGCGCCCTGCACATTGTTCTGACCACGCAAGGGGTGCAGCCCTGTGCCGGGCCGACCGACGTGCCCCGTCGTCAGGGCCAATGCGATCAGGCAACGCGAATTGTCGGTGCCATGCGTGTGCTGGGAGATGCCCATGCCCCAAAAGATGATCGACCGTTCAGCCTTCGCATAGGTGCGAGCGCAGTCGCGCAAGGTGTCGGCGGGTACGCCACAGGTTTCGGCCATCGCTTCGGGCGAAAAGCCGGCGACCTTTTCCTTCAGCGCTTCGAACCCTTCCACATTGGCCTGGATATATTGTTTGTCATAAAGCTCTTCTTCGATGATGACGTGCAGCATCGCATTGAGCATGGCGACATCGGTACCGGGCTTGAACTGAATGGCGTGGCTGGCGTGGCGCATGAGATCCTGACGCCGTGGGTCGAACACCATCAGTTTTTTGCCGTCTTTTGCCGCCTGTTTGAAATAGGTCGCGGCAACCGGATGGTTGGTCGTCGGGCGCGCGCCGATGACCATGATGCAGTCAGCCTGCAGCGCATCGGTAAACGGCGCGGAGACGGCGCCAGAGCCCACCCCTTCTAAAAGCGCGGCGACGGATGAGGCGTGGCAGAGCCGTGTGCAATGGTCGACATTGTTGGTGCCAAAGCCTTGCCGAATCAACTTCTGGAACAGATAGGCTTCCTCATTGGACCCTTTGGCAGATCCGAACCCGGCCAAGGCGTTGCCGCCCTTGCGTTCCAGAATTGTTTTCAGGCCGCCCGCGGCCCGATCCAGCGCCTCTTCCCATGTGGCTTCTCGGAAAACATCGGAGACTTGCATGGTGCGCATATCGATGTTGCCGCGCTTGGGTGCGTCGTCGCGGCGGATCAGCGGTTTGGTCAGACGTTCGGGCGAGTGAACATAATCAAAACCGAACCTGCCTTTGACGCACAAGCGGTTTTCATTGGCCGGCCCGTCACGCCCGTCCACTTGAACGATCGTGTCGTCCTTGACGCGTACAGTGGTCTGGCAGCCGACGCCACAGAACGGACAAACTGAATCAACTTCTCTGTCGAACGTACTGATATTTCGGGTTTTATTGTTTTCGTCGAGAAGTGTTTTTTCGTAGAGCGCGCCGGTTGGGCAGGCCTGAACACATTCACCGCAAGTGACACAGGTCGACAATCCCATCGGATCATGGATGTCGAACACCGGCACAGCGTGATGCCCACGCGCACCCATGCCAAGCACATCATTGACCTGCACTTCCCGGCAGGCGCGCACGCACAGCCCGCAGGCAATACAGGCGTCCAGATTGACCGCGATCGCCGGATTGCTGACATCATGCGTGTGCGACGGATCATGGTCTTTGGCCGGCAATCTTTCGCTGCCGTCAATGCCCCAGGTCTCGGCCCATTGCCAAAACGCGCTTTGATCATCCGGTGAGGCAACGCGTTCCGGCATGTCGGCGGCCAGCATTTCAAAGACCATGCGGCGCGCGCTGTCGGCGCGGTTGGTGTCGGTTTTAACGACCATGCCTTCACTCGCCTTGCGGATGCAGGAAGCGGCAAGCGTGCGTTCGCCTTCGATCTCGACCATGCAGGCGCGGCAATTGCCATCCGGGCGGTAGCCGGGGGCGGGTTTGTGGCAGAGATGCGGGATCGTTAGGCCACGGCCATGGGCGGCTTCCCAGATGGTGTACG
>JBCCRB010000037.1:0-12422 GCA_039208465.1 Pseudomonadota bacterium | reverse complement strand
GTGGAGCCATTCTGGCAGAGCATAAAAACAATGCCGGGATGCGTGCTGTCGCCCGGGACGAATTCAAGGGCGTTCTCGACCAGGCTTTGGCGTCGATGGATGCCCCTGTGAGCGGTGTCCCCGTCCTGATGTGTGGCATGGTTGGCAGCCGGCAGGGTTGGTCGGAGGCGCCCTATATGAACCTGCCCGTGGCGATCAGCGACATCGCCCACAGCGCCGTGCGGGTTCCGCATGTGGCCGACCGTGAAGTGCAAATCCTGCCTGGCGTAGCGCGGCAGAGCACGACAACGCCCGATGTCATGAGGTCCGAGGAAACGCAACTTCTCGGCCTTCAGGCGCTGGATCATTTGTCAGACCCGAACGCTGACTATCTGGTATGCATGCCCGGCAGCCATGCCAAATGGGTCAGCATCAAAGATGGAGTGATGATCGATTTTCACTCCGCGATGACCGGCGAGCTGATCGCTGCGGCGACCACATCGACCGTCCTGCGACACTCTTTTGACGCAAGTAGCGGCCTGCCCGATATAGCGCCGGATAATCCTGTCTTCCGTCGGGCGGTTGAGCAGGCGCTGGCAGACCCCACGACGATCTTGAATGCGCTTTTTGTGACCCGTGCCCGCGCCCTGTTAAATGGCGATAAGTCGGAACAAAGCGCCGCTTGGCTTTCCGGCAGCGTCATCGGGCACGATGTTGGCGCGGCCCGGCAGAAGTTTAAAAACTCGACGCGTTCGGTGCTTGTCGGCGGCGGAAAGCAAGGCCCACTTTATCATGCGGTTATGCAAATGGCGGGCATGCAAACGCAGATTGCCAATGCCGACGATGCGTCAGTGGCCGGCCTATACCAGGCCGCCTGCCAGATTTGGCCGGCAAGGTTCAACATGCATGAGACGCAGCGGACAAGGGTTGCTCAATGAACGCGAAACGACGCACACCCACAGCACCTTGGCCGGCGTTTAAGCGCTCGCTCGTGGCTATTTTGCGAGGTGTGCAGCCAGAAGAAATCATCGACATCGGCACAGCGTTGGTCGATGCCGGCTTCGAGGCAATCGAAGTGCCACTCAATTCACCCGATCCGTTTACGTCGATCGAAGCCCTTGCCAAAGCGGTCGGCGATAAATGCCTTGTCGGCGCCGGGACGGTATTGGCGGCAGATGATGTGCACCGTCTGGCCAGTGCCGGTGGGCGGCTGATGGTGTCGCCCAATATCGACGCTGAGGTCATGGCCGCTGCCGCTGAGCACGAAATGGTCACCATGCCCGGTGTTTTCACCGCCACCGAAGCCCTGGCGGCAATCGCGCACGGGGCAACCGCGTTGAAATTCTTTCCCGCAAGCACGTTGGGGCCGGACGGTATCAACGCCATCAAAGCCGTTTTGCCGTCGGATATGGTCATCGGCGCGGTTGGTGGGGTCAGCCATGCTGATTTTGAGCGCTACATGCAAATCGGTGTAACAGCATTCGGCTTGGGCTCATCCATCTACAAGCCGGGCCTGAGTGCCGTCGATGTCAGCCAACGTGCCGAGAAAACGATCGCAGCCTATGACAAGGCCTTGAGCGATACATGATGAGCGAAGTGGCAACGTCATTTGTATCGCGTATTCAGTGCGAGCTTGGCGAAGGCCCGTTTTACTGCCAGCGCCGTGAGACCCTTTATTGGTTCGATATTGTCAACCGCCGCAGGCATGCTTTCGATGCGGCGTCTGGCATCGAGACCGACCAGCAATTTCCCGAAATGGCGAGTGCCATGGCCGTGGTCGATGAGACGCACGATCTGATCTTCACCGAATCCGGTCTCTGGCTGCGCGAATTGGCAACCGGTTGCTGGACCCCGGTCTGCGCGATCGAACCCGACGATGATGCAACGCGTTCAAACGATGCGCGGGTGCATCCCTCCGGCGCATTCTGGCTCGGGACGATGGGTAAATACGCGCAGGCCAAAGCCGGCGCGATCTACCATTTCCATGCGGGTGCGCTAACCAAGCTCTATGCGGACATCACGATCCCCAACGCGATCTGCTTTTCGCCGGACGGCGCTACGGCCTATTTCACCGATACCCCAACCCGCCAATTGATGTGCGTTTCGGTGAGTCCGGACGACGGGCTGCCGACCGCCGAGCCGAGCCTACACTTTGCACAAACAGACGACGATATTGGCGGTCTCGATGGCGCCATATGCGATGGCGACGGCAATATCTGGAACGCACGGTGGGGGTCGGGAAAGATCGACCGGTATGATCCGTCTGGCTCCAGGATAGAAAGCATCGACGTGCCAATGCGGCAACCATCCTGTCCCGCCTTTGTCGGTTCGAACGCGATCGCCGTCACCTCGGCATGGGAAGGTATGGACGGCGCCGCGCGTAGCGCCGACCCGGACGCAGGGCGAACGGTGCTGCTCGATTTCCAGACTTCGACTAATCCACGCTTTGAACCCAAAGTCGTTGTGTAAGCTCTCCCTTTCCTAGTGGACCACGCCCATGTCACGCAAACAAAGATTAGGTACCTGCTATTATCCCGAGCATTGGCCCCGCGACCAATGGGCGCTTGATGCCGCGTTGATGGTGGAAGCCGGCCTATCGGTTGTGCGAATCGGTGAATTCGCCTGGTCCCGGTTGGAGCCCGATCCCGGACGGCTGGAATTTGGCTGGATGGACGATGGCATCGAAATTCTGGCGAAGGCCGGCCTGTCAATTGTCATCGGTACGCCGACCGCAACCCCGCCCAAATGGCTCGTCGATAAAATGCCGGACATGGTGGCGCTTGACGAGTTTGGTCATTCACGCGGGTTTGGCTCCCGGCGGCACTATTGCTTCTCGCATGACGGATACCGGCAGGAGTGCGCCCGCATGACCGAGCTCATAGCGAGACGGTACGGCGAGCACGATGCTGTGGAAGCATGGCAGACCGATAATGAATTTGGGTGCCATGACACGTTTCTGAGTTACTCCCATGCCGCACGCGTGGGATTTCGAGCCTGGCTGGCCGAAAAATATGGCACCATCGACAATTTGAACGGCGCATGGGGCAACGTCTTCTGGTCAATGGAGTACCGGACTTTTGACGAGATCGAATTGCCTAATCTGACTGTAACGGAAGCAAATCCGGCACATCGCCTGGACTTTCACCGCTATTCTTCAGAGCAAGTCGTCAGCTTCAACCGGCTTCAAGCCGAGATTATCCGCGTCCACTCGCCAGGCCGCGGCATCAGCCACAATTTCATGGGCAGTTTTACTGACTTTGACCACTATGCGCTGTCGGCGGATCTCGATATCGCAACCTGGGATTCCTATCCGATCGGCTTTTTGGATCGCGATGATTCATCAGAAGAAAACCGTAAGCGTTATCTAACCGTCGGCGATCCTGATCTACAGGCCTTTCATCACGACCTTTACCGGACCTGCGGTGACATTCGAGCGGGCGAAGGCAAAGGGCGTTGGTGGGTGATGGAACAGCAACCCGGTCCGGTCAATTGGGCGCCTTATAACCCGGCCCCGGCGAAGGGTGCTTTGCGTCTTTGGGCATTTGAAGCTTTCGCCGCTGGCGCGGAAGTCGTTTCCTATTTCCGCTGGCGCCAGCCTTCATTTGGTCAGGAACAAATGCACGAAGCCCTCCTGTTACCCAATGGTGACAAGAATATAGGGTGGCACACTTGCCAGCAGGTATCCGCGCAATTGGAAACACTGGAGGCAAAGGTCGAGCTGGCGCGATCGCCTATTGCGTTAGTGTTTGATTACGAAAGTTGCTGGGCGTGGGAAATTCAGCCTCAAGGCGCTGATTTTTCGCATCTGGAAACCGTGATGCGATTCTACCGCAAGCTGCGGCAGGCTGGTGCCAGCGTCGACATTGTGCCGCCGACGCCGGACGCGGTTAAAGACCGCAAACTGGTTATCATACCGGCCCTGTTCACTGTCTCGGACGATTTGGTTGCCGAGCTTGAGCGGGGTGACGCCATCATTGTCATGGGGCCGCGCACCGGATCCAAAACAAAGGACTTTCAGATCCATCCCGACCTGCCGCCCGGCAATTTGCGGCGGCTCATTGACGTGACAGTCACCAGCGTCGAAAGCCGACCGCCCTTTGCCCCGGTTGAATGCGAAAACACGGCATTGTTGGAAGGTTGGCGTGAGTTCCTGACGCTCGGACCGGGGGTCACCACATTAGTCAACAGTTTTGACGGCCATCCGGCCCATGTCACCAATGGGCGGGTGCATTACATTGCCGGCCGACCGGGGCCGCGCATGACAGACCAGATCGTGCGCCGCGCCATGCGCCAGGCGGGCTTGGAGCCGCTTGACCTGCCTCCAGACGTGCGCCTGCGCGACAACGGATCGGTGCGCTATGTGTTCAACTATGGGCCGGAAGCTGTTTATGTGTCCGAGATTGCAGGGCCGGGCGACATTTTGATGGGCGATGCAGCCTTACCGCCCTGTGGCGTGCTGGCATTGCGTAAACCGGACGACTGATCGCTTGTCGCCCGCGCCAATCGGCAATAGGAAAAAGCCATGAGCATCCTTGCGATCGATACGTGCGCGAATTTCTGTGCTGCGGCAGTTTTTGACAGCAAAAACCGGCTGCAAACCCATCTGCGTGAAGATATTGGCCGTGGCCATGCAGCGCATCTATTGCCGATCGTCGAACAGGTCCTGGACCGAGCATCTTGCAGTTTCGGGGACCTGACCAAAGTGATCGTTGCGCTCGGCCCGGGCTCGTTTACCGGCATTCGCGTCGGCGTCGCAGCGGCGCGCGGATATGGCGTTGCGCTTTCAGTCCCAGTCGAGGGTTTCTCCACATTCGCTCTGCTTGCGGCAGAGGCGAAGCGGGAGACCGGAAAAACAGACATGATCGTGTCGATCAAAGGCGGACGCGGGCAATTATTCAATCAACATATTGCTGCTGATGGTAGTCTGTCCGGTGCGCCTTTGATCCATGAGCTGCACCAGCTGGACCACGTAACCTTGCCCTCAAATGCGTGCCTTGTGGGCAATGGTGCGCTGCTGCTGGATCCAAAGGGTCAACTAAGGCAGGTGTTATCGGAACGCGCGACTGGCGACCTTGATTACGCACTTGAAGCCTTGATGATCGACCCCCGTGCACCCGAGCCACTCTATATCCGCGGCGCTGACGCCAAACCACAGACCGGTTTTGCCCTGCCAAGGACGATGGAAAACACATGATCCGTTGGCCCTTTTCCCGTACGGCGCGTGAAGCGCTGACCGTTGAGCCCCTGATCAGCCATCATTTGCGGCCGGCCGCGGACATTCACAAACAGACATTCGCTCGGGCCTGGACCGATGGTGAAATTGAAGACCTTGTCAGTTCTACATCCGCTTGGGCATATGTGGCCCGCGCGGTCGACAATCCGAACCGGGTCGCTGGCTTCATCATCCTGCGCATGGCCGCCGATGAAGCGGAGGTGCTGACCATTGCCGTCAAGCCATCCTGGCAGGGCTATGGTGTTGGGCGAATGCTGATGGATGCGGCGTTAGCTGATGCTTACCAGAAGCGACTTGAATCGGTTTTTCTGGAGGTTGATGAGTTAAACAAGGCGGCGCGCGCGCTCTACGCAAAATTGGGCTTTAAATCAGTGGCCGAACGCCCTGACTATTACCAACTTGATGACGGCCGTCGCACCAAGGCGGTCGTCATGCGCCGCGACCTGGAACAGCGTATATGAGTTGGATCCGTGCCGTCTGGATTGTGGTGAGCGTGCTCTTTATCACCATCGCCCTGTTGCCAGCTCATGCAGCTGCGATGGTGGCGCGATCGCCGTTTCAAAAGCGCACGGCATTAATTTGGCACCGGTGCGTCGCGCGCATCTTTGGCCTACGCATTCATGTAGAAGGCGAGCAGCACCGCAGCACCAAAACCGGCACGCTCTATGTCGCCAACCATGTCTCCTGGTTGGATATTGTGGTGCTCGGCGCGGTTCTGCAAACCAGCTTTATCGCCAAGTCAGAGGTTAGATCCTGGCCGCTGTTCGGCTGGCTTGCTCGCCTGCAGAGCACGACATTCGTTGACCGCAATCGGCGCACCAAAGTGCACGATCAATCGAATGCGATCCGCCAGCGGCTTCTAAACGGTGATAATCTTGTCCTGTTTCCGGAAGGAACAACGACGGACGGCAATTATGTCTATCCTTTCAACAGTTCCCTGTTTGCAGCGATCGCCACCGGTGTGGAGGGCGATCATATCGCCGTGCAGCCGCTGTCAATTGCCTATAACGGGCAGGGTGGCCTGCCGATGGGCCGGCAATGGCGCCCGCTTGCCGCTTGGGGCGGGACAGTCACGTTGGGTGAGCATTTGCCGGGGGTCTTGCGCGATGGCTTGTTCGACGTCCAAATTCGCTTTGGTCCGGTCATCAAAGATGCCCAGATGCAGACGCGCAAACAGATCTGCGCGCAGCTTGAGCAGCATATTCGCCAAATGACGGCCAAGGGATTGCGCGGCGAACCAGTCTCTTCCAAGCCGGCGGAAAAGGCGTTAGAGGGAGCCGCATGACAAACCGCACAACGCCTATTGCCGCCAATGTGGATCGCGCAAACACCAAGAAAGTGTTTGTGAAGACCTATGGCTGCCAGATGAATGTCTATGACAGCCAGCGCATGGCTGACGCGTTGGGCAAGCAAGGGTTTGTTGAGACGCAATCGCCTGAAGAAGCCGACATGGTGCTGCTGAACACTTGCCACATCCGCGAAAAGGCGGCCGAAAAGGTCTATTCAGAGATCGGTCGTTTGCGCAAACAGCGTGAACGACGCCGGGAGAACGGCAAAGATCTGATGATTGGCGTTGCCGGCTGTGTGGCACAGGCCGAGGGTGAGGAAATCGTTCGACGGGCACCTAGCGTCGATTTCGTCATCGGCCCGACCACTTATCACCGGCTGCCCGATGTCGTGGCACGCGCCCAAAAAGGCGAGACCGTCGTTGAAACCGAATACGCCGTTGAAGACAAATTCGTTCATTTGCCGGCACAGGAAAAAAAGACGATCGCCAAACGCGGCGTTGCTGCCTTCCTGACGGTTCAGGAAGGGTGCGATAAGTTTTGCACCTTCTGCGTTGTGCCCTATACGCGCGGCGCCGAAATATCGCGCCCTGTCGCGCAATTGGTCGATGAGGCAAAGCGTCTGGTCGATGCCGGCGTGCGCGAAATCACGCTGCTTGGGCAAAATGTGAATGCCTGGCACGGCGCCGGGCCCGATGGCCGACAATGGGGCCTGGCAGCGTTGCTGCATGAATTGGCAAAGATCGGCGAGATCAAGCGCTTGCGGTACACGACAAGCCATCCACGCGACATGGATGATGCCCTGATTGCCGCGCACCGCGATCTCGATGTCCTCATGCCCTATTTGCATTTGCCGATCCAGGCGGGGCTCCGATGCCATCCTTAAGGCGATGAACCGCAAGCATACCGCCGATGATTATCGCCGATTGATTGACCGCATCAGAAAAGCCCGCCCGGACATCGCCATGTCCGGGGATTTCATTGTTGGCTTTCCCGGTGAGACTGATCAGGACTTCCAGGAAACGATGCGTCTGATCCGCGACGTGACTTATGCACAGGCCTTTTCCTTCAAATATTCGCCCCGCCCGGGTACGCCCGGCGCCGATATGGAGGGCCATGTTCCAGAAAAGGTGAAAACCGAGCGTTTGCACGAACTTCAGGCGCTTCTGGCAAGCCAGCAGAAGCAATTCATGCGGAGCCTGGAAGGCCGCGAAATTGATGTGCTCCTGGAAAAGCCCGGCCGTTTGGCCGGTCAACTGGTTGGCCGCTCACCATGGTTGCAGCCCGTCGTTTGTGATCAAACTGTTGGAAAAGTTGGTGATATTGTTACGGTACGAATCAACGCCGTTTCAGCCAACTCGCTGATCGCTTCGGCGCAAACACAGGACGAGCACGCCGCTTGAACGAAAAAGCCATTGTCAAAGCCGCGCAGAGTGGCGCCTCCGATCTTGCCCACATTGTTTTGACATACGACAACAATGCGCACGCCCGCGCCTTGTACGGCCAGTATGATCAGAACCTCGCCTTGATCGAGCAGCAACTGGGTGTCGATGTGCGCTCACGCGGCAATCAGGTATCCATCAAGGGCGACCCCACGGCCACCGAACAGGCACGCCGTGCACTGGAACATCTCTACGATTTGCTGTCGATGGCCGATCGCGAGATCGAAGCATCCGATGTCGAGGGTGCGCTGCGCATGGCGGTCGCAGCTGACGATCAACTCAGCCTGCCGGAAATGGCCGATAAATCACGCATTGCCGCCGCGCAAATCGCCACACGAAAGAAAACGATCTTTGCCCGCACGCCCAATCAGGACGCCTATATGCGCGCGCTTGAACGCGCAGAATTGGTCTTTGGTGTCGGACCGGCCGGTACTGGTAAAACCTATCTGGCGGTTGCCTATGCGGCGATGCTTTTGGAGCGCGGCCAGGTCGACCGCGTTATTCTTTCGCGCCCGGCGGTCGAAGCCGGCGAACGGCTCGGCTTTTTGCCAGGCGATATGAAAGAAAAGGTCGATCCCTATCTGCGCCCGCTTTATGATGCGCTCTATGACATGATGCCCGGCGATAAGGTTGAACGCGCCGTCGCTGCCGGTGTCATCGAAATCGCCCCGCTTGCGTTCATGCGAGGCCGCACACTGGCCAATGCGGCGATCATCCTGGATGAAGCGCAGAACACGACATCCATGCAGATGAAGATGTTTCTGACACGGCTTGGCGAAAACGCCCGCATGATTGTCACGGGCGACCCCAGCCAGATTGACTTGCCGCCCGGCCAAAAATCAGGGCTGGTTGAGGCGCTGCAGATCCTGCGGGAAGTTGAAGGGATCGTTACGGTTCGGTTCCGTGAGACCGATGTGGTGCGCCATCCGCTGGTCGCCAAGATCGTTTCCGCCTACGACAACGACTGACATCCCGTGCCCGTTCACATCGATATATCGGTCAGTGAGGACCGTTGGGGCGATGTCAGCCAATGGGCACCGCTTGCTGAGCAATGCATTGCCACAACCACACAGCGCCTTGATATGGATCAGGCTGACAGCGAAGTGTCGATCCTGATGACCGACGACGCGGCAATCCAGGAGATGAACGCCCACTATCGCGGTCAGGACAAACCGACCAATGTCCTGTCATTTCCGGCCATCGCTGGCATAAAGACGGGTGTCCTGCCGCCACTGCTCGGCGATATTGTTTTGGCATTTGAAACCATCAGTCGCGAGGCCCAAATAGAGGGTAAGCCGCTTGAACATCATGTTGCCCATCTAATCATTCATGGATTCCTTCATCTTTTAGGGTATGATCATGAAACCGACGCACAAGCGCGCGAAATGGAAGCAATGGAAAGCCTCATATTGGGCGAGTTAAACATTGATGATCCTTACCGGGACTGACCCCCTGACCGTTAAAACTGCAAACCATGCCTGAAACCCAACAGACCGACGCCACGCGTGCCCGTCACGAGACCGACGAACCCCCCAGTCCGCTTGAACCGCTGACCGATACCGCGCTTGTACCCTATGAGGGCAATGGGAATGGGCGCCGTACGCCCGGTTTCCTGCAGCGATTGGCCTATTTGTTCCGACCGCAATCGACCATGAGCGCACGCGAAAATCTGCGCGATGCGTTGTTACTGGATCATCCCGGCGACCAGACGATTTCTGACGATGAACGGGCCATGCTGGCCAATATTTTGCGGCTGCGTGAAGTAAAGGTTGCCGATGTTATGGTGCCGCGTGGCGACATTCAGGCGGTCGACCACATCACGACGCTCGAAGAGGCGCTCAAGCTCTTTGAAGAGAGCGGACACAGCCGCATGCCCATGTATTGCGAGTCGCTCGATGACCCGCGTGGCATGATCCACATTCGCGATGTGGTGGCTTACTTGACGAAAGCCGGCGCCCGCAAGAGACGTCGCCGCAAGACCGATCCGGCGGCCGACACAAAGCCGGTAAAGGCAACCCCGGCGAACGCAGCGCAGCAGATCGATTTATCGCGCATCGATCTTTCAAAATCGATTGCCGAGCTCAAGCTCATGCGGCCCATTTTGTACGTGCCGCCATCCATGTTGGCCTCGGACTTGATGGCCCGCATGCAGGCCCAGCGCATTCAGATCGCACTGGTGATTGATGAATATGGCGGCACCGATGGTTTGGTCTCGCTGGAAGACTTGGTCGAAATGGTCGTCGGTGACATCGAGGATGAGCATGATGATGAGGTGGAACTCATCACGAAATTTGATACCAGTGGCGACCGATATCTTGTCGATGCGAAAGCTGATCTTGAAGAATTGCGCGCTCATTTGGGCGACGAGTTTGTGCAGGCCGCGATCTCGCGCGAAGACGAGATCGACACAATCGGCGGTTTGATATTCTCGCTCTTGGGGCGGGTACCGGTGCGTGGTGAAGTGGTGCCGCCTTTTGGCGGATTTGACATCGAGGTCACCGAGGCAGACCCCCGCCGCATCAAGCGCATTTTGCTGTCGCGGGTTAAACATGGTGTCAAACGTGCGCACACCACGCGGCGTGCCGCAAACGCCGCTACCAAAGACTGAACTGACCTCGCCGCCGCAGGCCAAACGCGCTATGCCTGAACGCGTAACGATTCGCCGGGCTGATGCGCGCACTTTCACTTCGGATATCCATGCTGACCGGATGGCGTCGATGGGCGCTGGCTTTTGTGGCTGGCGCGGTTTTCAGTTTGGCGCAGGCCCCGTTTCACCTCGTTATTGTCGGCTTTGTCTGCTTTCCGCTTTTGATTTGGCTACTCGATGGTGTGATTGCCCGCGACGGGCGCATGAAAAGCGGCATGCGTCAGGCGGCTGGCATCGGTTGGTGGTTTGGTTTCGGTTACTTCGTGGCGGGCCTTTGGTGGATCGCCAACGCGCTGCTGATTGAAGCACCGGAGTTTGCCTGGTTCATCCCCATTGCCGTTTTAGGTTTGCCAGCAATCCTTGCCTGCTTCTACGCGCTTGCCTGTGCGCTTGTTTGGCCGCTTTGGTCAGATTCGCTGACGCGTTTTTTTGCTTTGGGGGCCGCATTTGGTTTGGCCGAGTGGTTGCGCAGTTTCGTGCTGACCGGCTTTCCATGGAACGCCATCGGCTACACAGTCATGCCCGTACCGCTGCTGATGCAGTCCGTCACCCTAGTCGGCCTGTTTGGCATGAGTGCCTTGGCCGTTACCCTTTTTGGTATGCCGGCAGCTTTCAGCGCGGCGCGGCGCTCAACCCTCGTTTCAGCGGTTGTTCTGGCAGTGCTGTTTGCGGGTGGCCACGCCGGTTTCGGCGTTTGGCGCTTGTACTTTGAACCCCGTCAACCCGCTGCAGAAAACTTGAATGTCCGCCTGGTTCAGCCCGACCTCGACCAGTTCGACAAGATCGAACAGCAGGACCCGGCAGCCCAATTCAGTGATCTGCTAACACTGTCCACTTTGCCTAGTGATGCGCCCCCGGCGGATTTGATCATCTGGCCGGAGACCGCGGTGCCCTTTTTATTGACGCGTGAGCCCGCAGCCCTTGCTGCCATAGGCGATATGTTGCTGCCCGGTCAGACGCTCATCACAGGCGCTGTGCGCGAGGAGATATCCACAGCCGAGGAGGGCGGCGATCCGCGTTTCTTCAATGCCATAATGATGGTGGATGCTGACGGCATTATCCAGGGTGCGTCAGACAAGGTGCATCTGGTGCCGTTCGGCGAATACCTGCCATTGGCTGGTTTTTTCGAGCGATTGGGTTTGCGCGCTGTTGCGCAGGCTGACCGTGGCTATTCGGCCGCATCAAGCCGCCGTGGCTTACAGATCGGCGGCATCAATATTGTGCCCCTGGTTTGCTATGAGGTGATTTTTCCACATCAGCTCATACCGGGCGATCTGATCTTAAACGTCACCAATGATGCCTGGTTCGGGCAAACACCCGGGCCTTATCAACATATGCACCAGGCACGTTTACGCGCCGTCGAAAGTGGTACGCCACTCATTCGCGTTGCTAATAATGGTATTAGTGGAATTTTTGACAGTCATGGGCGCGCCATTGCGTGGCTCGGTTATGGCGATCGTGGAGCGGTTGATGAAAATGTTGCACTTTCATCGCAACCTAGTAAGTATGGGTTAGGGCAAGAATACAACTTTTGGTTGCTATTACTTATGATGGCATTTATTAGTTGTATTGGTTTGTTTCGGGCAAGGGGCTAAGCACCAAGTATACCTTCGTTAGCCGTACGTTGGGATCGGGTGCCGGGATGTGCGAAAGCGCTGCTGGATGGCTAGTGGCCGAGTCAATGGTCCGATTGGAAATGACGACGCATGTAGGGATCCATGGCACGCGAAAAGAAACAACCTAATCCGATTGATGTTCACGTCGGCACACGCATTCGTCTGCGCCGGACAATGAACGGTATGAGTCAGGAAAAACTGGGTGAAGCGCTCGGCATT